>CANQLK010000009.1 GCA_947624665.1 Candidatus Gastranaerophilales bacterium | reverse complement strand
GGAGAACCGTTGTTTTCTTTGAAAACAACCGTGAGATTTCGAGACAAAAAAAACAGACCTTCGTCTGTTAAATGGTGCCGCGTCTCGGAATCGAACCAAGGACACAGGGATTTTCAGTCCCTTGCTCTACCAACTGAGCTAACGCGGCTCTTCCTTATTCATAATATCAAAAACATATATTGTGTCAAATAGGTTTTTTTATAAATTTTATGGTATAAAATTATTAATATTATTTTTGGTAGGCGTATGAAATATATAAATTTTTTTAAAACAAAATACGTAATTGTATTATCAATAATTTTTCTCATAGTTTCACTATTTTTTTGTTTTTATGCTGCTATTTGCAGATACGGATTATATTTAGATGGTGAAATATTTATCTTGGATATTCTTGATAAATTAGCGGATAATAAGCCGGGCTTCTTTTTCATGGACTGGAGGACTAGGCAGTCAATTACATTTTTACAAGACATTTTTGTTAATATTGCTTATTATATATTTCATATTGAAAATAAAGCCATATTAATTAATATATATTGTTTTACATTAGTTTTTTTGCCATTTTCCATAATTTTATTACAATATATACTTGCAAAACGAAGTAAACGCTACGATATTGTTATTTTTAATATAATTTTGTATTCATTATTTATATTACCCGGTCTTAGATATGCCGTTGTTGAAACCTATACAAGTGCTCCTTTATTCTTATTCCTTTACCATTATTTATGTGCAAAAATTGATTATAAAAAGCGTGATATTTTCTTTATTATATTTATATCTATACTATTATATAATTTTTCAGAACTAATCATAGTTTGCGGAGTAATTATGTTTTTTGGTTCATTATATTATATAAAATTTGAAAATCGTTTTAAAAATATAGCTGTTAAATTATTTATTGGTATAAATGTATTACTTGCTTCTTTTTTAACATTAATCAACAATGTTAATATATGTATGGGCCAGGATGGATTATTTAATACTAAAATTTTGGATTTTATAACACAATTAATTAAGGAAAGACAGGTAAATTGGAACAGTCATTTTGATATTTTCTTTATTTTATGTATATTAATTTTGTTTTTCTTTAGAAAAAAAATAAATAAACCGATATTCATTTTGATAGTAATTGCTTCTGTATTTGTTGAAGCATTTATAATAAATTATAGAGATGGTTTTGCTCCTTATGCACTATATATGCTCTATCCATATTTAGTAATTGCAATTATTATATTTTATTTATACTTGTCTGACTTATATAAAAAATATTTACACAAAAATATTCTTTATAATATTTCAATTGTCTCATTGATAATAGGTATTATTTATACTGTATTGCAAATAGTATATTCTTACGATATATCGCAGGATATAGAAAAATTTATACGATTTGTAGATAAAAATAAATCTGTTTTTGTTGATGAAAAATTACTGAAAAATTATGAAGAAGGCTCCAGCATATTTACAATATATTCTCATGGCTTGTCATATATGTTATATTCTGATGATTATGTTATTGACAGATATATTGTTACAAAACAAAAAGATGTTCCCGATGATGTTTCATACATTGATTATAAAAAAGGACAATATAATGTTGTGATTATAGATGTTGATTTGAAAAATAAATTTTGGGATATGACGCCGATTGCAAAAGCAGCAAAGAAAAACCCTAATAATTATTTTGTAAAATAATTATTTAAGAATTCATAATACGAAAAAATTCTGCAATTTATTTTCAGTTTTTTTGCAGAGAAATATAATCCCAATTTTGATATATTGCAAGTAGTTACAATTGTTTTATTTTGAATATCCTCTTTTTTATAAAATACCTTATTTAGTATTCTATTATATTCTTTTCTGTGTTTAATCATAAAAAAGTTTTCCATTAATGTGGCAGAACCTTTTTTATTAATAATTTTAATGCAATCAGGCAGATAGGTATTTTCTGCCCTCAATAAGGGTTTATGATACAAAATGTTTTCCGTTTTGGGCAAATCAAAGTTTTTTAGTTCCAGATATTTGTCTAAAGTAATTAATTTTTCAAGATATTTTTTTGTATTATCAGCTAATTCAAAACATTTTAATAAGGTATCATAACAAGTGTCACAGCTGCAAATTATGTATTTACAATCAAATGGAATAGAATTTATAATTTTTTCAGCATTTTTTTTAAACTTATTAATGTTACCGTCAGATAATAACGGATAACCGCAGCAATTTGATATAATTTTAGCTGTATTACCGCCATTTTGCTCAATTAAATTAAGAGAAGCATTTCTATCTGAGGAATTTATATATTTGTTATAACATCCTTCAAAAAAAACTACTTTCTCACTTGATTTATTTATGGTTTTATTTCTTTTTACAGTTTGTATCTTGAAAGGTTTAAAAATAGAATAAATATGTAATAAAAATTTGTAATAATAGAAAAAAGTACCTATTTTATTTCCGGATTTAATTATCGTGAAAATTTTATATGAATCTAAATTACTGGGGCAAAATCTTTTGCAGGCATTACAGTTTAAGCATATATCCAAATCGTGTATAAAGTTATTACTCAATTTATTATTACCGTTAAAATAGTTATTCAAAACTATAAATCTGCCTCTTGGCAGATACATTTCGTTTTTTTCGGCAAGGAAAACGGGGCAGACACTTTGGCAAAGTCCGCATTTAGAGCATTTGTATACTTCTTCTTTTATATCATTTTGCATACTTTAATTATCTTATAAAATAAATATACATACAATTGCAATTTGTATTTAATTATATGATAATTTATAGTTATGGTAATAAAAGATAAAATTAATAATATAATAGAAAATTATATAAAAAATAAAAAGAAATTCGGATATACGCTATTATTGGTGTTTATTGCGGCTGCTTGCTTTTGGGCATTTATATCAGCAGGAGTAATGACAAAGTCATTTAAGAAAAAGATTATATCTCAAACCTATGCAAATAAAGAGGCAAATATAGAAAGCCTGCTTGTAACGGAAACGGAAGACGGGGCAAAATTATGGGAATTATATGCCGATGAAGGGGTATACAACGAAACGGATAACTTAGTTGTGCTTCATGATTTAACAGGAAATTTTTATGAAGGAGATATAGTTAAAGCAAGTTTTAAGGCTGATAAAGGAACGTATAATACGGTTACAAAACAAGTAATCTTGTATGATAATGTTTTAATGGTTTATAATGATGGAACAAGCGTTTCCACCGAAAGATTTATATATTCGGGAAAAGATAAAGACATAATAGCGGAAGGTAATGTTCGTATTGAGAAACCCAATGAAGCAGTAGTAATGGGTAATAAAGCGATATTGAGCAAAGATTACAAAAATTTTAATATCGAGGGCAGAACAGAAACACATTTTTATATGTAAGATAGGGTTGATATGAAAAGAAGGATTATAAATTTAATTTTAATAGCAATGTACATAACAACAGGAATATGTTATGCAGGTTCTTTGACGGTAGAATCGGACAGTCAGGAATTTAAAGACAGCGATAAGAAAATCTATCTTGAAGGTAATGTAAAAGTCAAGAATAATGATGCTAATGTAATGAGTCCACGAGCTGTTGTTGAGTTAGACCCGAAAAATAACAAAGTAAACAAGGTTGAATTTAAGAATAACGCATATTCGTGGCAATTAAAAGACGGAAAAAAACACGAAATTAAAGCACAAATTTTAAAGATGTCATTATTAAATAAAGTTTTTACCGCTGAAGGAAAAACAATTTCATCGATTACGGAGAAGGATAAACCTGTCGTAGTCGTTACTGCGGACAGGCAAGAATATAATAAAACAACAAATATGATGAAAGCTTCAGGGAATGTTAATATTTTATATAAGGATGTAGAAACATTTTCAACACAAGCTTTTGTATATTTGAATGATAAAAACGATGTAAAAAAGATTGATTTAGTAGGGAATGCGAGATTACATCAAAAAAATAACAAAATAAATGCTAATAAAGTTTCTTACGACAATATAAAAGAAGAAGCGGTTGCGATTGGCAACGTTTATACGGATTTAACTACCGAAGACAATAAGCGTGTTGAGATATGGTCTGATTATCAGTCATATAATAGGAAAGCGAATTTTGTAAATGCTTCGGGAAAGACAAAGATTAAATATGAAGATTATCTTGCAACAGGGCCGAAAGTGAACGTATTTTCGGATAAAAAAACAAACAAGCTCAATGAAGCCGTATTTGTGGGACGTTCTAAAATAGCGACAAAAGGCAGAACAATTGAAGCCGATAGAATAACAATAACAATGAATCCAAAAGACTTTAAAGCGGAAGGAAATGTAAAATCAGTTATTCCGAACGTTAATTAAAATATTTTTCGTTTTTTCTTTTCGAATAAAAAAATAATTTCAGCGGTAAGTGCTTCAATTGCTTTTTTATTCTTTAATATTTTTGAATTAAAAAAAGAGATTTAAAATCAAATCTCTTTTCTAATTATTTTATTTTTCGGAGCTCCAAAATCCGTGGATATTACACAACTCTCTTGCAGTGAATTCATCCTGAGGATTTATTTTAAACTCCATTTTAGCTTCCTCATGCGGATTTAAATATTTTCTAGTTATATATTTCCCGTCTTTTGAAATAGCTTCAATAAACATTATGTAGTGTTCTTTTTCCATAGGATGCGGAATTGAACCGACTCTTATTGTCTTTGTATCGTTTTCCGTTGAAATTACGGGAACATGTTTTTCCTGAAATTCTTCATCGCTTGATTTTTCACTCAACAATTCCATCGGAACGTTACAGCATACAAGTTCGCCGACTCCGGGATTAATAACTTCTACTATATTTCCGCATACATTACATTTATATATTGCCATTTTTTCTGTCATAACAACAAAACCTCCTTTTAGTCACAATTATAATATTAATTATTGCTTTTATTATTCCCCGATAATTTAGGCTTACTTATTATAAATAATGTTTATAAGTTCGTTTTCAAATTGTTTTATTTCGGTTTGAGGTTCTTTGAAATTTTGAATTAAAATAGCAACGGAATAAGTGTGACCGTCCAGTGAATTAACATAGCCTGCAATGGCACTGATATTCGATAATGAACCTGTTTTTAACCAAGCACTTCCTCTTAAATCGTAAAGTCTGTTAATTAAAGTACCGTCGCCGCTTTGAGCCATATAATCCTGAAATTTATCGAAGTCTTTTGATTTATATATTTTATCAAGTGTATTTGTCATCCAATCGGCTGTCAAAAGATTGTTTCTTGATACTCCGCTGCCGTCTTTTACGATGATATCATCGGTATCAATTCCCATATTTTTGTAAAATTCTTTAAAAGCTTTTACGGAAGATTCGGTTGTTCCCGTAGAACTGTATTTTACGGCACCTGCCACTTTAAATAAAGATTCCGCCATTAGATTATTGCTGTTTTGAAGTATTTCAGGCAATGCTCTTTTAACCGAATTGGCAGTTTCAGTTAAAAGTTCCGCATTTTCGGGAACAATTTTTGAAGTATATGAACTTTCGGATATATTTATTTTTACTTCTTCCAATGCTTTTTCAAGATTGTGAATAAAGTATCTTCTCATGCTGCTAATCGGAATTGTAATATCAGCAGGTGATTTAACCTCGCCGATTATTTCCGTAACATCAGGATTAGACCAGTTATATCTGTTTACTTCAATATAATTTGTTTTTGCATCTGATTTTATATTGCTTATAACAGACATAGGGTAGTCACTTTTTACCGATGTCGTAATTAATCCGTTAGCGGATTTTAACATAGAAACTTTTACAACGTTTCCGTCAAGGTTGTATGCGCTTACTTTCGGAGTATACGGGTTAATATCGTCATCCCACATCCAACCGGGGGCAAACTCTTTTTTATCAACGATGCTATCATCTATATAAAGATTTTTAAACGAGCCGTTTCCGCCCTGTTTAATTCTCTCTAATGCTTGCTTCAATTGGGTTGTGCTAAACATTGGGTCGGCGCCTGTTTTTATGTATAAATTATTTGATGAATCTTTATAAAATTTTGTCTTGAAAAAATAGTCGTAACCTAATTCACTAATCGAAAAATATGTTGTAAATATTTTTAATGTTGAAGCCGGATGAAGTAATTTCTCTTGATTTTGTTCGTATACTATATTATTGTTTTCGGCATTTCTCACTGATATTGCAATTGTAGCACTGTTATGTATATCCGAATTGTTTATTTGTTTATCCAGTTTCTGTACGGACAATGCATAACTAGCATTAATACCAACTATAATAACCATTATTAAGGTTAATGTTTTAAACAGGTTTTTCATCATTTCTCCATTATTTTATATTGTATCTTTGTATCTTTTAAAATAGGCATTTGAGTTCTATATTGCTTCATTTCATCCAAATCAATTTGAACATTAATACATGTTTCTTCAAATTCCGCTTTCTTAATAATTTTTCCTTTATAGTCAAAAACAACTGAATTGCCTGAAAAATCAAAAGATTCGTTTATTTTCCCAGTCAAACAGGAACATATAAATATATTTTGATTTTCAATAGCTCTTGCTTTGGCTAAAGTAATGTATTCTTCAGTAAAAGCTTTTGGCCAAGCAGCCATATTTACCATAATATCGGTACCTTTAAATGCATATCCTCTGAAAAGCTCGGGAAATCGAATATCATAGCATATCGATATACCTATTTTTCCTATATCAGTGTTAACTATAAGCCCGTTTTCGCCTTCTTCCAGATACGTACCTTCCGATTGTCCCCTGTGCGAAAACAAATGGTACTTGTCATACGTAGATATAATTTCCGCATTCCGATTTAAAATGATTGCCGTATTCCTATCTTTACCCGATTTATTTCTTATTATTGAACTTCCGCCAATTATGTTTGATTGGTATTTTAATGCAGTTCGTTTTAAAAAAGCCAAAATCTTTGAAGAAAAAATTTCTTCCGAAAATCTGTTAAAATGCTCGCAATCCCATCCTATTGTCCAAAGCTCGGGGAAAATAATCAAATCCAACCTGCCGGAACACTTTTCATTTAAAAGTTCTTCAACCTTTTTTATATTACCTTCCGTATCCCCTGCAATTGCTTCGGATTGCACTATCGCTACTTTAATTTTCATACAAAAATTGTATTACAAAATTAATATGATATCAAACAGTGAAAAATTATTTAATCATACTTTTAATATTTTTAGAAAGCTGCTCTATTCCCTTTAATGCTTCTTCTTGGGAAGTTGATATTTTTGGTGCGGTTTCGGTTACAAATTGTTCAAGCTCTTTTAATTCTTTTGAAAAAGCTTTATTTGTAATTTTTTTCAGCTCTTCAACCTCAGGCCTTGTTATAGATATATTCGTTATTTTTTTACCGATACCAAACATAATTTTCCCCTGATATTATAAAAACTTCGTGTTTTTATTTTTTGCTATTGATTGATTTTTAAATTATTAACTAAAGAGTCAACAGCCTCTATAACTTGTTCTACGCTTATATCATTCATACAAGCTTTATAATTTTTACACTTCTTTTTTAAATTACAAGGTACACAATCTCTGTTTGACTTTATAATAATGTTATCGCCTAAGGGTTTCCATTTTTCAACCGACATTGGCCCGAATAATCCGATACTTTTTGTACCTACGGCAGAAGCCATGTGTAAATTCCCTGTATCGTTTCCTATAATAAAATCAACCTCTTTTAAAACCGCCAGAGCATCGTGTAAATCCAATGCACCGCATAAATTTAACGGTTTTATTTTTATTTCCTTTTTATATGGTATGTTTTCATATATTTCTCTGTCGTTTTCGGCTCCTAAATATATCACCTGTATATCTTTTTCATCTGAAAGATATTCTATTACTTTCGCAAAATTGTTTATATCCCAAACTTTCTTGTCGTTTGTAGCAGTCACGTTAACTACCGCTTTCCTTCTGTTTGCAGGTATATTATTTGCTTCAAACAAGACTTTTACTCGGTTTGAGGTTTCATCGGAAATCCAATTTTCCATATAATAATCGTCGGCTTTTATATTATCAGTAGTTAAAACATCCAAATAACATAGAGATTCATGTTTATTTTGTTCATATTTTACCGATTTTGTCAAAAGGAAATCTCTAAACTCACTGCTAAAACCGATTCTTTCTTTTATTCCCGACAAAAAGCAAAGTAAGGCACTTGATAAAGAACGTTTTAGAATATATGCTTTATCATATTTTTCCTGTTTAATTAGAGAAACATAATGCCAGAATGATTTTTTAGCTTCTTTTGATTTTTCATATTTATATTTTCTTGTTGTATCAAAATATATCAAGTGATTAATATAAGGACAGTCTTCAAGAATTTCGCCCGACCCAGGTGATACAAGCATATCTATTTGAGCTTCGGGATATGCTCTTCTTAAATTTCTTAAAAAGGGAATGGATAAAATAGTATCTCCGATGAATCTATATTTTACAACCAGAATTTTCATAGTCCGCAAACATCCCTTATATCCAATAGTGCTTTGAGTTTTAGTGCATAGAACTTGACGGGAAGTTCTATATCTTTAATCATATCAATTAATTTTACCATATCTTTTTCGGTTGTAACAATCGAATCAATATTTTCTTCCTGAGCAAAGCGGATAATTTTTGAAATATCTTCCTGTTCATAAGAGTGATGATCTTCAAAATCAAGAACTGCAATCAATCTGTAATCTTTTTTAAGGAAATCATAAAAGCCGTCCGGCTGACCTATTGCCGAAAAAGCTATTATTTTAGTACCTTTTTCAAGCCTTGCTCCGTTTATAACATTGTATGCGCAGTCAGGAATTATTTTACACAAATATGTTTCTTTTTTGTATCTTTTTTTTAAATAATCACAATATTTAAGCGCATTTTTTGAATCGTAGCTTTTATTCACTACAACAAGCTTATCAATTCTTTTCATTGCGGCATGAATATTTTCTCTTAAAGGCCCTGCCGGCAGCAGATATTTATTCCCGAATTTATTTTTTGCATCAATAAGAACTATATCCAAATCCCGTTTCATTTTGCGATGTTGAAAACCGTCGTCAAGAATTATAATATCGGGATTATATTTTTCTTGAAGAAATTTTTCGGCTTTAACTCTGCTTGAACAGGTAACGACATAAGCGCCTTTTGCATTATTAGCCAGCCATACGGGTTCATCACCCGCAACAGAAGCGGAATATAAAGCACCTGCTCCTTCCGATATCAGATTGGGTTTTTTATTGTTTAATTTTGCACCGTAACCTCTTGAAATAACAGCGACTTTCTTGTTCAGCGAAAGATAATATTTTGCCGCTTCCAATGTAAACGGTGTTTTGCCGACTCCGCCTGTTGTAATATTGCCTACGGACATTACAAATGATTTTGATGAATATGAACGTAATATTTTCTTATCATACAGGAAATTTCTGTATCTTACTATGGTGCCGTAGAATATTTCCAAGCTTCTTAACAGCATTAAAATGATTTTTTCATATATATTCGGTTCTTTTTTATAGTGAAGTTTAGATATAAATAGTTTCATATTAGCCTTAGAACAATAGTCTGAAAATTAAGAATCTTTTGTTAAGTTTTTCCGAGAATTTTCTTAAATTTTCCGAAGTTTCACTAATATCATCCATCGTTTCTTTAAGTTTTTCTTCATCATCTAAAGCATAATTAACCGTATCGAGAGTAACCGTTAACTTATCCAATGCGCAATTCATCTTAGTTACCGAGTCTTTAAGATATTTCTTTAACTGTGCATCTTTAGTCATATCGTTAACATAACTTGATAATTCTGCTATATTTTTTGAAGTGATATCTATATTCTTTAATGTTGTTTTCATTTGAGGATCTTCCATCAAAGTAGAAATATTGTTAGAAAGTCTTGTGAATGATTTAGCGGCATCCGAAACATTCTGAGAGAATTCTTTATCACCGGTAATTTTATTGAGATTATCGGTAAGCAGAATTAATTTATCTGAAAGTTTATTAGCATTTTGTGAAAGCATTTCCAATTCTACCTTTGAGAGGTCAATTAATTCTTGAGCCTTTGCCATAGTAATGTTTGCATTTTCAGTTAACGTACCGACATTAACCGCTGTTTGCTGCAAATCTCTTATTACATCATCCGATAACAGCATTGAAATTCTTTCGTTTGTTTCAATTAAAGATTCTGCGCTTCTGAATTGAAGTTCAAGAAAATCTTTTATTCTCATGGGTTCTATGACCGTATATGGAGAATTTGTTTTCGGATAGGGAATTTCAACTTTATCTTTCGGCGCTAAACAAAGCTTTTTATCATTATTGTCTTTAACAATTTTCCCGTCAAGCATCTCAGGGATAACAAGACCGGGTAAATCTATAATGTATCCGACTTTATATGCATTTTTGGTTTTGATATTCTCTTTAATCAGCATGGGAAGTATATTTGTTTCAACGATTTCAATTCTTTTTACAATACCAATATCGTATAGTTTATGATCTAATTCCATTTGAACCTTGTCATCAGCGTGTAAAATTAATGATTTATCTCCTTCAGGCAGATAAATTGTTCTTTCTTTCGGAGGAGTAATTTCAAGAAATTGTTCGCCTATTATGCCTGATTGTTGAATTGAAATCTCGGAGGCTCTAGGAATATTAACATTTGGTTCAGTTATAACGAATTTAACATCAACGTGACTGTCATCGGAATTAATTTTTGGCTTTATTTCTTCGATTTGACCTATTCTTACGCCCATCATTTGAACGCCGCTGCCTGCTCTCATTCCGTTAACGTCTTTAAAACTAACGGTAATTCTTTCAGCACTTGATATTGCTTTACCTTTAACCCACATAACGGTAAAAAGCAATATTATTATCGCAGACAGTGCAAGTATTCCGACTTTGAATGATGATGAGAATTTCATATTTTTCCTTTTCCAAGTATATTTTACTATAAAAATTTCTAAAATTAAAATCCGGATGACGTAATCTTCATTGGTCCTTCTATAGAAGCCGATACAAACTGTTTAGTGTATGGAGTATCTTGTTTTAATAGTTCATCGGGGGTACCTCTGAAAACTATATTGCCGTCATAAAGCATTATTACTCTGTCCGAACATCTTCTTATTGTTGACATTTGGTGAGTTACGACTATTGAAGTTGCGTGAGTTTCTTCTCTTAATCTTAATATATAGTCTTCAATAACCGTGGAAGCAACGGGGTCTAAGCCTGCCGTCGGTTCATCATATAGAATAAACGACGGTTTTGTTACAATCGCTCTGGCTAAACTGACTCTTTTTTGCATACCGCCGGAAAGTTCGTGAGGAAACTTATCTTCTATCCCGGATAATCCTACGGTTCTAAGGCTTTTTGCAACAATCTCTTTCAATTCTTCTTTTGTATATTTATTTTTAAATTCTTTTCTTTCTTGAAGCGCAAACGAAATATTGTCAAAAACGTTTAACGAATCAAACAGTGCGGAATATTGAAATACCATTGCTATATCACCGTTTTCAATATCAATATTCCCTGAATCCGCATTTAACAGTCCGCATAATATTTTTAATATGGTACTTTTTCCCGAGCCGCTAAAACCCACTATTGAAAGTACTTCTCCTTGTTTCACTTCAAAAGAAATATTATTTAAAACTTTTCTTCCGTCAAATTCTTTTGTTAAATTTTCTACTTTTATAGACATATTAACCTCATAATTAGAAATAAAATGCTGCCGCAAAAATGCAATCGATAATTACTATGGCAACGAATGACCATACAACCGCCTTTGTGGTTGCTATACCTACACCTTTTGCCCCGCCTTTAGCAGAATATCCGAAACTTGAACTTATTAAACTTATACAAGCACCAAAACAAGCTGATTTTAAAAGCATTATATTTATGTCACGAATATATAAGCCCTGCCATACCGATGATATATAACATAGCCAGGTAACGTCCTTTGCTGATACCATAGTCGTCAATCCCCCCGCTATTATGCCCAGTGCGGAAGATATTATAACTATAAACGGCATCATTATGGCTCCAGCCAATACCCTTGGCAAAAATAAATATTTAAACGGGGATACTTTTAATACCTCCATTGCATCAATCTGCTCCGTTACCCTCATAGTAGCAAGTTCGCTTGCCTGAGATGACCCTATCATTGATATTATGGCGAATCCTGACATTATTACACCGATTTCTCTTACCATTGTTAATGCCACCAACAGCCCTATATAGTCTTTTCCTCCCTGCTTTACCAGCTCCGGTGCTACCTGCATTGCAAGTATTATTGCTGTCATTGATACTATCGAAAGTGTTATGGGCAAAGAATCTACGGCAAATCTTGATGATTGCTCAACTAATTGTTTTATATTTATCTGCATTGACAGTAAATATTTCAAAGTCTGCAACAACCCGCTGACTATCTCTCCAAATGTTTCAAAAAATTCTCTTAAGTTCTTTAACAACATAAGAAACAATTGGTATGTTACGGTCTGTTGAATAATTTCATTTATCTTTGCCATATCGTTATTTTACATCAAAATGTTTATATTTTTCAAATGTTGTCCGAGTAAATTTTTACGATAAGCCGAAGGAGAGACAAGACAGCAAGCGTAATGTTGCAATACTAGATTAAATATGTCATATTATTCTTGTGTATTTATTTGTTTAGATTTATACTTTACTTAGAATTTTGGGTATGTATGAAGTTAAGTTTGAAAAAATTTTTCGTTATAATTTTTGTAAATATAATTGTATTCTTTGGTATATTTTCAATTTTGAATTATATATTTTCAAATAACATTAATACTTGCAATTTTTCTAATTTTATCTATCGACGTATTTATTTTTCAAAAAAGTTAAATAATTCGATTAATCTTAAGAAATATGATTTTGAAGATTGGCGCGCAGAGCAAATTAAATTCACTAAAGATAGTTTTAATGAATTTTGCGGGGAACAAAGAATAGAATTCGGTGAAAATAATAATTATACCAAAAGTCCTATAGTTATTTTAGGATGCTCTTATGCATACGGGCATGGTTTAAAAAAAGAAAATTCTTTCCCCTATTTATTGTCCGAATATACAAAAAGACCTGTTTATAGCTTCGCCGGCTGCGGTATTGAAGGAGTTACCAGCCTAAAAAACCTATATCAATATATTTCAAATAGCGAGGATAAAAAAAATAAAATTTCTAATGCCAAGTATTTTATTTATGTTTATATGTATGACCACATAGACAGATACCTTCAGATTGATTTCTTATATGCAAATTATGAAGAGTTATTTGAAATTAATAATAAAATATACCGAAAGTTAATACAGTATCCGCTCATAAAATTAACGTGTTCTTATTGGCAATTAAAAAAACTTATACACCCTAAAAACAAATCTCAAATTATTGATATAGAAAACAGTTCTAAATTTTTGAAAAAAGTTATTTTATATTTAAACAGACAAACAAAAGCGATAAGTCCCGATTCGGAATTTATAATTCTTTTATACAGTTCAAAACATTTTGAATTATATAATCCTTTTAAAATAATGTTTGATTCCGAAATAGAGAATTCCAAAATTTGGGATGAAATTGAAAAAGAAACAGATATAAAAATATATAGATCCGAGGATTTAACAGGTTTTATATTTAATAAAGATTGGTGCTTGAAAAAAGATATAGCACCTACACACCCTAATGAAAAAGCTTGGAAGATTTTAACACCTCTGTTTGCCGAAAAATTAAATTAAACAGATTTTTCAACCAAAAAACATCTTACATTATGACCTTGCGAAACTGATTTCAATTCAGGGTGACAGGTTTTACATATTTCCATTACATAGGGACATCTTGTATGAAACTTACATCCATTGGGAGGATTATTCGGTGAGGGTAATTCCCCCGTTGGTATTATTTTATTTTCTCTTCTTTCTCCGGGCATAACAGGCACCGCATTTAAAAGTATTTGAGAATAAGGGTGTTTATGATTTTTAAAAAATTCTTGTTTGTCCGTAATTTCGACTATTTCACCTAAATACATTACGGCAATCCTATCCGATATATATTTTATTATTCTCAAATCGTGCGAAATAAAAAGCATTGTCAAATTTAAATGCTGTTTAAGGCTTATAAGAAGATTGAATATTTGTGCCTGAATACTTACATCAAGTGCACTAACAGGTTCATCTGCAACTATAAATTCCGGGTTGAGTATTATTGCTCTTGCTATTGCAATACGCTGTCTTTGTCCGCCGGAAAATTCATGAGGATATCGGGTTAATATTTCCTCTTGCATGCCTGTCAATTTAACTATTTTTTTTATTTTTTCTTCGATTAATTTTTTATCTTTTATCCCGTTAATAATAAACGGTTCTTTTAGAATATCAAAAATTTTCATTCTGGGGTTAAGGCTCATATACGGATTTTGAAAGATTAATCCTGTTTTTCTTCTAAAGTCTTTTAATTTATCTTTATTTTTTAAAAGGATATTTTCACCTTCAAAAATAACTTCTCCATTGGTCGGGGTTATAAGCTTTAAAATACAATTCCCCAAAGTTGATTTTCCGCTTCCTGATTCACCTACAAGCCCCAGTATTTCGTTCTTTTTGATTTCCAGATTTATATTATTTAATGCGTATGTATATCCTTTTATATTTCCTAATAAGCCGTCAGTTACGGGATAGTGCATATTCAAATTTTTTATTTCAAATATATTTTCCATAAAAATAATTATACATTACTTTGTTAAATTTTAAATAATACACTGTACTATATCATTTTATAAGTTATAATCATAATTATGATTAATTATAAGTCTATATTAAGAAAAACGGTTTTTTTCATAATTATAATTGTTTTGGGATTTGTTATTACCGAAACGTGTTGTTATTTTACCGTTTGTAATTTATATAAAACCGTAATCCAATCCCATAAAAACATAAAAGGTTTTGACCCTGTTTTAAGGTATCAAAAGCCAATATATCCTTCTTACGAAGAAAGAAAAAGAAGACTGCGCCCGGTAATTATGGGTAATGATGAAAAAAAAGGTTCTGTTGTGCTTTTCGGTTGTTCATTTACATGGGGAAGCTTTATGGATTCAGAACAAACCTTTGGCGGTATGATTAATAAATATACAGGCATGACCGTATACAACAGGGGTTTATACGGAACGGGGGTTCCTTTTATGTATTATCAACTGAACGATGATAATATTGTTAGTGAAATAAAAAACCCTAAATATATTATTTATACCCTTATAGATGACCATTTTTACCGCAGTTTAACAATAAGAAGCTGGTGTATGGATTCTACGATTCAATACCGTTATAAGTTAAAGGATGGAAAACTTGTGCTTCAAGACCCCAAATTTATGTTTTTATATCCCTTATATTCGGTATTTCTTATTCAGAAGTATTTTCAGGACAAAGAGTATGATAATTCCGAGTATAAAGAACCTTTTATAAAAATGATAGACGGTTCATACAATCTGATAAAAGAGAAATTTCCTCAAGCTCAATTTATAATATTTGTATATCAGGAGAGAGGTTGGCAAATAGGCAATAATCAGGTAAAAAATGATATTATGAAACATTTTGAAGATGAAGGAATAAAAGTTATATACTCTGATGATTTGTTAGGCAAAGGTAAACTGGAAGAACAAAAATATTTAGGGCCCGACAACTTTCATCCTTCGCCCGAAGCTTGGGCATTAATAACTCCAAAACTTATTAAAAAACTCAATATTAATTAACATAAGTATCTGTTAAACTTATTAAACCTTCATCCGCATTAAATATCGCATTAATTCCTATGGGGATTGTATCTTTTATCTTATTGTGGGTAATTTTAAAACCACTACAGGCAGGTATTTTGTATTTTTTAGCTATTTCTTCTTCAAGTTCTTCCAGTGTTTTATTATCTTCTATATCTTTAAATTCTCCAAAAGCAATACCTTTAACGTTTTTTGCAATTTTTTCAATGTTAAATAATTGCGTTAAATACCTGTCAATCTTGTAAATCGGTTCATTTAAATCTTCCAAAAACAAAATTAAATTTTGGTCGGGAACAAAATCAGAGCCGCAAAGGGAAGCGAGTGTAGCCAAATTTCCGCCCCACAGTTTACCTTCACAGATTCCGGAGTTTAAAGTTTTACAATCCTCTGCTTTATATTCTTTTACAGTACCTTCCAACGTATTAAAGAAGGAATTTTCGGTGTAATCCTCGACTTTATCTCCGAAGTCACCGTTAGCCATAGGGCTGTGGAAGGTTATTAATCCCGTTTTTTTATATATTAAATTCAATAGAGTGGTAATATCCGAATACCCAGCAAAAATTTTAGGATTATTTTGGACAATTTGCCAATCAATATTATTAACAAGTCTTAATGTTCCATATCCGCCTCGTGCGCATAAAATTGCTGAAATTTCTTCGTTTAAGAAAAATTTATGAAATGTATTTATTAATTCTTCATCATTTTTTCCTGCCATATATCGGTGTGAAAATCGGCAGGTTTCAGATATGATAACATTATATCCTTTGTCTTTTAAATAGTTTGAAGCGTTTTCTATTTTCTCAAATTCTTTAATTCTGCCTGAAACTGCAAGAATCCCGATTGTATCACCTTTTTTAAGTTTTCTCGGTTTAATGGTTTTCATATATAACACTTTTTTTGTCTGTTAAGTTATAATCTATATTAGCAAATATAATTGGAGCAGGCAAACTTGAGTACAAAATATATACCCTTATACCGTAAATACAGACCGCAGACATTCCATGACTTAATAGGTCAGGAAAATATCGTACATGCTTTAACAAACGCAATAAATTTAAACAGAATAGCACATGCTTATCTTTTATGCGGGCCCAGAGGTACGGGGAAAACTTCATCGGCAAGAATATTGGCTAAATCATTGAATTGTAAAGAAGGCCCTACATTAACTCCGTGCGGAAAATGTCCTGCCTGTTTGGATATTATGAATTCCATTCCGACAGACGTAATAGAAATAGATGCCGCAAGTAACAGAAGCGTGGAAGATACTCAGGCAATACTCGAGAAAATTCAATATGTTCCCGTTAACGGCAGATATAAAATATATGTAATCGATGAAGTCCACATGCTTTCTAATCATGCTTTCAATGCACTGTTAAAAACACTCGAAGAACCGCCTGAGAATGTTATATTTATTCTTGCCACAACAGAACCTCATAAGGTCTTGGATACAATAATTTCAAGATGTCAAAGGTTTGATTTCAGAAGAATTACAACGGACGATATCGTCAAACGGCTTGAATACATATCAAAAGAAGAAAATATTAATATATCAAACGAAGCACTGCGTGCCATTGCGAAAAATTCACAAGGCGGTATGAGAGATGCGCTTGCGCTTCTTGACCAAATAAGCGTTCTTGGTGTTAATAAGCAGATTGATACTAATGATATTGATGAATTACTGGGAAAAATTTCTTATGAGAAATTGCATGAAATAGCTCAGTGTATTATTCAAGCGGATGGTTTGAAGTCCATAGAACTTATAGATAATATTTATGCTAAAGGCAATGAACCAATTCAGCTTGTTACCAATTTGGTACAATATTTCAGGGATATAATGCTTGTTAAAAACTGCAATGATAAGGAAATTTTATATTCATTAACCCGTATTAACGAACTATATTACGATAAAGCCAAAGAAATTGCGGATAAATTTACGGTTTCTGAAATAATTCAAATAATAGACAGACTATCGTATTATGCCGTCCAGATAAAAGAAACGACAAACAAATATTTGTGGCTTGAGCTTTGTATAATTGATTTAACAAACTATAAAAACCTTCCATCCGCAGAGAATATGTTAAAAAGGATAGAAGAACTTGAAAATAAATTGTCATCAGGTTATGTGCAAGCTAAGGGTGCAGTTGGTGCAGTCGAGGTAAAAAGACCGCAGGCAAACAATGGTGATGAAATAAAATTAAGTGAGCCGATAATTGAAAAACAGGAAAATAATGTTATAAAATCAGTATCAGCGCCGATAAAATCAGCTTCCGAAGAGATAAAGAAAGAACCCGAAAAACATTATACAGCCGATAACGATATGCAAAAGCTTTGGGTATCTATATTACAGAGCATAGACAGTCTGCCGAACAGAGCTTTTTATTCGAACCTGTCACGTCCCGTAGAAATATCCGAAGAAAAAGTTGTAGTAGCTTTTAACAAAGAAATATTTGTAAAACAGGCAAAAGAAGGGCCGAAAAGAAAAGCTCTGGTTGATGCGGTTTCTAAATATTTTAATATTTCAGAACCGGTTATAGAAGTTACGGTATCAAACAATATAGATTTAAGTACAAAACCTTCGATTCCTGCCAATCCGCCCGAAAAAGTTTCGGAGGAAAATGATATGGCTGCTCAAGATGAGGAAGCTTATCATTCTTATGTTGAAGCAAAAAAGGAACAAGAAAACAAACCCGAAAAAATGCCTGAAAATATTTCGGGACAAGCTGAAATGATTAAAGAGCTTTTTGACGGGAAAATCATTGAACAAAACGGTAAAAATGATTGAGCATGCCTATATTCATATACCATTTTGCATAAGAAAGTGCAATTACTGCGCTTTTATATCGGGGGTCGAGATTTCAAATAAAGATGATTATATAAAAAGTCTTATTTTTGAAATTAAAAGTAAATATAAAGGAGATAAATTAAAAACTTTATATATAGGAGGAGGAACTCCTTCGCTTTTAGAACCTTCTGATATAAATAAAATTTTAAATTGTTTTAATTATGACGAAAACTCCGAAATAACACTTGAGGTAAATCCCGAAACCGTTAACAAATCAAAATTTATTGAATTATATAAAATCGGGATTAACAGAATTTCACTGGGAATTCAAACATTTAATAATGATATTTTAAAACAAATAGGGCGTAAACATAGCAGAGAAAATATTTTAAGCTCGTATAACATACTAAGGAGTACGGGGTTCGATAATATCAGCATAGATTTAATATACGGACTCCCCAATCAAACATTAAACAATTTCATTTCGGACATAAATCAGGCTATAGAACTGAAACCGCAGCATATTTCCACATACGGACTCAAAATAGAGGAAGGTTCGTATTTTTATGATAATTTACCCGAAAATCTTCCTGATGAAGATATGCAGGCTCAAATGTATATAAAATTGAGTGAAATATTGAAAAATAACGGATATAAACATTATGAAATAAGCAATTTTGCACATAAAGGCTATGAATCCCGTCATAACTTATCGTATTGGTTAAACAAAAATTATTACGGCTTCGGGCTTAATGCATCGGGGTATGAGGGAAATATGCGATATAAAAATACTTCAAATCTTAATGAATATCTAAAAAATCCACTGTTAACGGAAGAAAACAATATATTAACAAATACGGAAACATTGGAAAATGAGATATTCTTGGCATTAAGACTATCTCAAGGAGTTAATATAAAAAATATCGAGCAAAAATATGGTATCATTTTTAAAGATAAATATAAAAAAATAATAGACAAATATACAAAATTAAATTTGATGAAAGCGGATGAAAACAGTATAAGCCTGACGGAACAAGGTTTTTTACTGAGTAACGAAATAATGTCAGATTTTATGGAATAGAGGAAAAAATATGACTTGGATGGGACTTCAGATAGATTATTTATTGTTTTTGCAAAATATAAGGGAAGCTACAAACGGTATTTTTAATGAATTTTTCTTTAGGATGTCAGATATAGCCGTTATGCCTTTTACATTGATTGTAATGTGCGTAATATATTGGGGTATCAATAAAAAGGCGGGACTTTATGTGATATTTTGCTATTATATTTCTCATATTATAAACGTATTTTTAAAATTCAGTGCGTGCATATACAGACCGTGGATATTGGATGGAAGGGTTTGTCCTCCTGCAGGAGCGATTGAAACGGCGCCGGGGTACTCATTCCCAAGCGGACATACGGCAGGTGCGGTTTCTTTATGGGGAAGTATTGCTTTTTTGCTTCGTCATAAGTTATGGGCAGTTATTTTGTGTTCATTGATTATATTTTTTGTTATGCTCTCAAGGAATTATCTGGGAGTTCATACTTCGCAAGATGTAATAGTTTCTTTAATTATAGGTATTTGTATTATCTTATATGTTGATAAATTTTTATTATGGGTTGGAGAAAATAAAATCAGACAAAATATTGCCATTTCCGTTTATACACTGTTAAGTGTTTTAATGATTATGTATTTGAATTACAAATCATATCCCGTTGATTATAGAGATGGAAATATTTTATACGATGCTTCTGACGCAAAATATTGGGCAATGATGGATGTTATAAGAGTATTTGCGGTATTTTTCGGAATTTTTCTGGAAAACAGATTTTTAAAATTCGAACCAGAAAAAGGAAGTATAATAAGAAAGTCAATTTTAGTTATTTTGGGACTGTTGATATATTTTAAACTTAAATTTTTCGTTGATTTTATAACAATACATATCCCGCAACGTCCGATAGCAGATGCAATAGCACCGTTTACGGAGGGTATATTCATAACTTTTTTATATCCGTGTTTTATAAAACTGAACGATTATTTAATTACAAAGATAAAGGGTTAATCTTTTTTCTGAATTCCCGTTTTAACTCCTGAAAGGATAAAAGAAGCGGGCAGAAGCTTTGAAGTTGCGGAAGCAAAAGTTTTGGAATCTTTTAAAAGCAGACTTGCAGCTACACAAGCATCATCGGTATGAACCAAATAATCGGAGGGGTGAACTTCGTGTTTAACTTCTTCTTTGAATATCTTATTATTAACTTTATTCATTATATTGTTACCGATTTCCATGCCTGCGATTAAAGAGCCTGCCGTAACTGCAATTTTAGGAAGTGCTTCCAAAAATACGTTAGCTGTTTTAGCAAAAGCGGAACCCGAATGAATTAAAGGTAATTTAAATCCCGATTTATCCAAAAGTTTTTCGGTAGCGGAAAGAATACCTAACGGACATACAAGGCTGCCGAAGAACATTTGAGAAGCTTCTCTTAATTTAGGTTTAACATTATTTTTGTTATTATCAGTCAATAATCCGCCTGAAAGACCGCCCAGAACGGAGCCTGCCCCTATTAATAAAATATCTTTTTCTTCATATCTTAAATTTTTAATTGAAGCAGCGGGATCACCTTTTTTCGCCATGGCATATACTCCGCCTACTGCGGCTGCTATTCCCAAAACACTTCCGGCTATTGAGGAAGCCAGTACTTTTTTTGATTCTTTATTACCAAAATTTGTATTAACCGTTTTTGTTTTTTGCACTGCAGTTTTGCTGTTGTAGAGCGGATATTTTGTATATGTGGAATTTATTGCTTCATTTAATATGTTCATGTTTGTTTTACCCTAATGTTATAAACCTCTGAAATTATTAAATTGTTATTTTGTAAACAATTATTTATCATTATATCAATAATAATTCTGTTTTATAATAAAATATATAACAAATATGATAGATACGCACTCACATATAAATTTTGAAGAATATAAAAAAGATTTTGATTTCGTATTGAATGAAATCAGAGAAAATGATGTGTCAAAAGTTATAATTCCCGGGGTTTCAGCAGAAACATTTGAGGAAATAAATTCATATTGCACTAAATATGAAATGCTATATGGAGCAGTTGGAGTCCATCCGTCGGAAGTAAAAACATACAATGATAATACCGAAAAACAAATTATTAAGTATTTAAATTATCCTAAAATAGTTGCAATCGGAGAAATAGGACTTGATTACCATTGGGAAACGGAAACAAAAGAGGAACAAAAACTTGTCTTGCAAAAACAGCTTCAACTTGCACAGGAATATAAAGTTCCCGTAATTATCCACGACAGAGAAGCTCACGATGACTGCTATGAAATATTGAAAAAATTTAATTTAAAAGAAGTTATATTTCATTGTTTTTCGGGCAATAAAGATTTTGCAAAAAAATGTTTGGATGAAGGATACTATATAGCAATAGGCGGAGTAGTAACCTTTAAAAATGCGACGGATACCAAAGAAAGCGCAAAATATATACCTTTAGACAGACTTTTACTGGAAACGGATGCCCCATATCTGGCACCTGTTCCGTATCGTGGGAAATTAAATACCCCCGCATACTTAAAATATACAGCACAGGAAATAGCCAACCTGAAAAATATTGATATAGAAATTATTAAAGAACAGACAACACAAAATGCCAAGAAAGTATTCGGTATATAAAATGACAAAAGAACGATTGGATAAAATACTTACCGATAAAGGTTATTTTGACACTAAAAGCAAAGCTCAGGCAGCAATAATGGCAGGTGATGTCAGGGTAAACGGAATCGTTATCACAAAAAGCGGATTTCTGTTGGAAGAAAAAGAGAATACAAGCTTTGAAATAAAATCAATGCCGTTTGTTTCAAGAGGCGGTTTTAAACTCGATAAAGCAATAAAAGCATTTAATATTGATTTAAACGGCAGAATATGTCTTGATGCGGGTGCTTCAACGGGTGGTTTTACGGATTGTATGCTTCAAAACGGAGCAAAAAAAGTTTACTGCGTTGATGTAGGCTACGGACAATTGGCATGGAAATTAAGAACGGATAATCGGGTTAAGGTCATAGAAAAAACAAACATAAAAAACTGTTCAAAAAACGATATATATTCTAATACCGATGAACCTGCCGATTTTGTTACAATGGATTTATCTTTTATTTCCATTACAAAAGTAATTCCAAATATATTAAAAATAAATGACACAAAAGATTTGGAAATAGTATCGCTGATAAAACCGCAATTTGAAGCAGGTGTAAATCAGGTCGGAAAAAACGGTATAGTACGTGATAAAAAGGTTCATCTTGAAGTAATAGAGAATATAATTAATTTTGCCGTTTCTTCGGATTTGTATGTGAAAGATTTAACTTTCTCGCCGATAAAAGGACAAAAAGGGAATATAGAATATCTTATTTATCTTACAAAAAAGGAATGTGACGGGGAAATAGACCCTGAAAGCACGGTAAATGAAGCACATAACGAAAACTAAAGTTTAAATATAGCGTTTGTATGCTTCAAAATTAAGTTTATTTTGAACCGGTTCGGCTTCTAACAGTTCACCGATTGAACATCCTATAGCATCACAAAGTCTGTCCATGTTTTCATAAGACGGTTGAGTTCTGCCGTTAGCCCAACTGTATACCGTTTGTTGAGGCAATTCAAGAATTTGAGCCAGTTTATATAAACTCCAACCTTTTTTTTGTTTAACCGTTTCTTTAATTTTTATTTTCATTTTGTCCCCTGTATTCAACAAATACATATATTATTATACATGTGTTACAAATGTTAATATAGTTTTTAACGGATTTTTCATTCTTTTGGATGACTAAAAAAATATAAATTCAATTAAAATAAGTAGTATAATTAAAAAATATTTTAAAATATATAAAAATATCAAAATAAAAATAGAAAAATTTAAAAAAATGGGTATATAATTTAAATAGGACGATAATATATAAAATAATGAGGATATTATATGAAAAAATTATTAGCAATATTTACGGCATTACTGATAACGGGTTCATTTGTAATACAGCCCGTAAATGCGGCTGAAAGTACTGCAAAGAATGACAGCGGTACCGTAAAGAATGCAATAAAAAAATATAAAGATAAGAACTATGTTGGATGTATTTCCGATTTAAAAATATACACAGAACAGGATCCGAAGAGTTCTATAGCTTGGTATTATTTGGGAAATGCTTATATGAACATAGCAATGAATGAAGAAGCTTTTGAGGCTTTTGATAAAGTCATCGAATTAAATGATGTACCTAAATTAACTTCATATTCCATACAAGCGGAATTGTGCATGAAAGATAAGGTAAATTGTTCATATAAAGATTTTACGAAAGATGAGATAAAATCGTTAAAAGCGGATCCGCAAGGCTTTTTGCAGGCATATAATGCAAAAAAAGCAGTTCCGAAAGTAGATGCGCAGTCTCAGGAAATAGAGAAATTAATAAACGGTTCATATCCCAATAATATACATCCTTCGGCAATGCAGTTTATAAATCAGGAAAAGACGAAAATTAAACAGACAAAAATTAATGAAGTATAAATGATTATAGAAATAAATACAAATAAAGATAATAACTCCGGAACAAATGAAACAAAAAGTACACTTCACGAATTCCGGAGTTATAATATTTCGGGGAAAAATGCATTATACAAAGGAGATTTAATTTCTGCTTACGAAAATTTTAAGAAAGCGCATTCAATAATCGGATGTGCTTATTGCAAGTTACTTAACAAAGAGGAAGACAGGGCATTATCAATGATATTGCCCGTAAAAGGGTCTTCAAGTGCTATAAATTGGCTTATATCATTAATAAAATTGTTAAAAGATGATTTAAGTTATCCTCCTACCTATATGCAGATAAGAAATTTTTATGAGCAGGATTTAAATTTATTTTTTATATATACGCTGGAAGATTACATAAATAAGCTTTTAATGCGCAGTCAATTTTACGAATATTATAACAGGGAGATATATAAATATAATGCGAGAGTTTTATTAAATTATGATTTTACGGCATTGGCAGAGGAATATATAGTTCACAGTAGAGATATATACTATAACGATCCGGAAACACATTATATATTGGGGGATATATATATGCGAAAAGGTCAGAGAAAAGAAGCAAGGAAAGAATTTGAAATATCAAATAAAGTAAGTTCCGAATATTTGCCCGCAAAAGAAAAAATCAGGGAATTGGATAGCGGTAAATAGAATGCAAAAAAAAAGAATGGATTGTATAATTTGTATTATGTTGTAGAATATTAATATAGAGTCTTATTAGGAGAAGTAAAGCAATGTTTGAACGTTTTACGGAAAAGGCTATAAAAGTAATCATGCTTGCACAGGAAGAAGCAAGAAGACTGGGT
>CANQLK010000008.1 GCA_947624665.1 Candidatus Gastranaerophilales bacterium | reverse complement strand
GCTTTTAAAGAATCGTGTACATATACACCTTTTTTTAGTGAACGTGTCATTAATTATCTCCTTTATTAGCGTTTTCTTGCTCTGACAATTAATTTGCCAGATGATTTCTTAACTTTTCTTGTCTTGTGACCTAATGCCGGTTTACCCCAAGGAGTCTTAGGATTACCTCCGGGCCCTGTCTTTCCTTCACCACCACCGTGAGGGTGATCGCAAGGATTCATTGTTACACCTCTGACCGTTGGTCTTATACCTAAGTGTCTGGTTCTTCCTGCTTTTCCTATCTTGAGGTTCTTAAACTCAGCATTACCTAAAACGCCAACTGTTGCCAAACATTCTTTTCTTACCATTCTCATTTCTGAACTCGGCATCTTTATGGTTACGTAGTTGCCTTCTTTCGCCATTAACTGCGCTCCGGCTCCTGCTGTTCTAACCATCTTTGCTCCGCGCCCCGGAATTAATTCTATATTATGTACTACCGTACCTAACGGAATCAATTCCAACGGAATTGCATTTCCCGTCTGTATTTCAGCCTCAGGCCCCGATACTATTGTATCTCCTACTTTTAAATCATTCGGAGTTAATATGTATCTCTTTTCTCCGTCAGCATATACTACTAATGATATTCTTACATTTCTGTTAGGATCATATTCTATAGTTTTTACTACTGCAGGAATACCGAATTTATCACGTTTAAAATCTATTACACGGTATGCCTGTTTATGTCCGCCACCTTTGTGACGGCAGGTTATTCTTCCTGTATTATTTCTTCCGGCCTTTTTTCTCATCGGTCTTAACAATGACTTTTCGGGAGTTGATGTTGTTACTTCCGCAAAATCGCTCTTTGTCATTCCTCTTTGTCCCGGAGATGTCGGATTTATTTTTCTTATACCCATCGGTTTACACTCCTGCTAATTCTTCAATCGGATCGCCTTCTATCGTTACTATTGCTTTTTTGCTCGATTGAGTTCTTCCGACCGAATATCCTACTCTTTTTGCGTGTGACGGCATATACACTGTTCTTACTTTTGTTACTTTTCTATTCGGAAATGCCAATTCTATTGCTTGTGCTATCTCAATTTTTGTAGCATCTTTTGCTACTTCAAACGTATATTGAGATAATGATGCCGCTGTCATTGATTTTTCAGTGATTATAGGTTTCTTTATGATATCGTATAATCTTTCTTTGCTTTGTTTCTTCGTACTCATTATTTCGATAACCTCTCAGTTATTTCTAATATCGCTGCTTCCGTCATTATTACATTATCTGCTTCCAGTAAATCTTTTACGTTCAAATTTGAAGGTAATATGATTTTTACATTCGGAAGATTTCTTGCTGCTAATTCCAACTGGGCATTCTCTGCTGCTTTTGTATCAGCTATTATTAAAATCTTTCCTTCAACTTTTAATGCTTTTAATGATTCTGCTACCATTTTTGTTTTAGGTTCTTTTATTTCAGAAAAATCTTTTACTAAAACAGTATTATCAATTCTTGCTGAAAGTGCGGATTTCAAAGCTAATCTTCTTGCCTTCTGCGGCATTGAGAAAGAATAATCTCTCGGCTTTGGCCCGAATATTACACCACCGCCTGCAAACAACGGACTTCTTAATGAACCTGCTCTTGCTCGTCCTGTTCCTTTTTGTTTCCAAGGCTTTCTTCCACCGCCTGATACTTCTGCTCTTGTCTTAGCACATGCGTTTCCGCTTCTTCCGTTATTTAATTGTCTTCTAAGTGCCATGTGCATTACATGCAAATTCGGTTCTACTCCGAATACCTTTTCATCAAGAGCAATTTGTCCGACTTGCTTTCCGCTTGTACTTAATATTGAAACTTCTTTTGTCATTTTTCTTTTTCCTTATTTTTGGTTTTTGGTTTCTGGAATACTTCTCGCTTCAAATTACTTTTCGCTAATTCCATTTAACTCTTGATGGTACTACTGTTACCAATTTACCTTCAGGTCCCGGTACCGAACCTTTTACCAATAACAAATTGTTTTCGTTGTCTACTCTTACTACCGTAAGCTTTGTTATGGTAACTCTTTCATTTCCCATATTTCCGGCCATTCTCTTTCCTTTTATTACACGACCGGGGGTTGTACCTGCACCAATAGAACCGGGTTCTCTATGATTCTTTGAACCATGTGCCATAGGGCCTCTGCTGAATTTCCATCTCTTTACGGTCCCTTGAAATCCTTTTCCTATTGACGTTCCCGTTACATCTACTTTTATTCCTGCTTTTAATACGCTTAAATCTATCTTTTGTCCGATTGTGTATTTTTCAGGATCATCTAATCTGAATTCTTGTAAATGTCTGAATGTTTCTAATCCGTTTTTCTTTAAATGTCCGATTTCAGCCTTTGTTAAATGCTTTTCTTTTACAGGAACCAATCCTACCTGTATTGCATTATATCCGTCTGAATCAACAGTTTTAATTTGTGTAACCGTTAACGGATCTACTTTTATTACTGTTACGGGAATTGCAAGTCCTTGTTCATCGAACACTTGTGTCATCCCAAGTTTTTCACCTATTACTCCCAGTGTCATATTTCACCTTTCTTTTGTGAGCGCTACGTTCTCTGCTTGCCTCGTAGATCACATTCAATTTATAAGAGTTTTTCTATTAAATTGTATGTGTATTCTTTCTGCTGTCTTTAATCCTTTTTCCTTTTTAGCCTTCGTTACCTCGCTTCACCTGTTTTAACTTCGGCTCTCGACTTCCTCGTTCCGGCTCTCCCTTCTTCGATTCCGTTTCTCTAAATTAAAGCTTTACTTCGATATCTACTCCGGCAGGCAAATCCATTCTTGTCAGTTCTTCCGTTGTTTGCGATGTCGGATCATAAATATCAATGATTCTTTTGTGTATTCTCATTTCAAAATGCTCTCTCGACTTCTTGTTTACGTGAGGCGAACGCAATACACAATACAAACGACGTTTCGTTGGTAACGGAACAGGCCCTGCTACTCTGGCTTCCGTTCTCTTTACCACTTCAACAATCTTGCTTGCCGATAAATCAATCAATTTATGATCGTATGCTTTCAAACAAACTCTGATTCTTTGTTGCTTGCTTTCGTTCATTTTTGTTTCCTTTTGTCTGTTTTGACCTGCTTTTCGCTTTTCCCACATTCATTAAATGTAATCTTTCACTACTTAGCATTCTAAGTCTATGTTAAACATAATCTCTCGTCAACTAATATTTTTTTATTTCTCTTTTTTTGCTTAATATTTCTTTATTTTTTTGTAAATTTCTTGACAAACTTCAAAACATTTTTATCTATGCCAGTTTCGTCATCTTATATCTCTACAGGCTCTTTTATTATTAGTCTTCTTGCCTCTTTTGCCGTCCTTTTCAAATCGTTATAATATTCTTCCTTATCGCTGTCTTCACAACTATTTGCACCCGCATTCGCTATCTCGACTATCTGGCTTAACAAGTCTGCCGTCTGCATTGTCATTCGATATATTGTTCCTTCATCAATATCTTTCCCGAATATTATATTCTGCATTTCACGCCAGTTACTCATACTGCCCGTATTTATTTTATTTAAAGCTGCCCAGAAATACATTCCCTTCGCCGCATTCTTGCCCAAACGGTCGACACTTTCGTTTATTCCGTTTCTATTCTCGCAGTCGTGAACTTCTTCTGATATCTTCATTATCTCTTCCATACAATGTTCTGCTTTATTTTTATTAGCTTCTCTTTCTTTATTTATCTCACTTTTCCATATATAATCTTCTATGGATTTGACTGCTTCCACTTGTGATATCAGTCCGTCCTTTAATGCCATACGATTATATTCGAGTTCTGCCTGACGGTACTCCTCTTTAACTATGGATGGCGGGTTCTTTTTCAAAAATCTTTGATTTTCGGCAAGAC
Source organism: Candidatus Gastranaerophilales bacterium (assembly GCA_947624665.1). Lineage (GTDB taxonomy): Bacteria > Cyanobacteriota > Vampirovibrionia > Gastranaerophilales > Gastranaerophilaceae > Avigastranaerophilus. Next base: position 21,373 of record CANQLK010000008.1, on the reverse strand, counting down.
AATTTTCTATATTTTCATCCAAATATTTCATTAATTTTGCTTTGCAAATTTTTTCTTCAACTTCTTCTTTTTTCCTCTCCAATCTTGCCTTTGCTTTATTGCCTTTGCCTGAAATATCCGTTGATTTATATTCCGTTTCTAATTTTTCTATATACGAATCTATATCTTTTTTATGTATTCTGCTTTTGTACTGTTCTACAATATCCGAATATTTTTCTAACACTTTTGTAGGTATGCTTTTGCCATTTTTTATTGAGTCGGCAACTGTTTGCAACGTATAACTGCCCGAATCCGCAGTAATTATATACATCTTTTCCCGTTTTTCTTCTTCGGCTCTTAATCTTTCATCCAATTCATTTTCACTCTTTTCGGGTTTTTGTATGGATTCTACGGCTCGGATAATATCATCGTACGTTTCAAATTTGTCAAAATCCATGTCTAACTTTTTCAATTTAGCAATTATTTGGGATTTTAACGAATGATATATCCTATCTATATTTTCATTAATCGGTCTTATTATATCGTCCATATCATTTTTAACGTTTATTTCGCTTTCATGTCCCTTAGCAGGATTTGCTAATGCTCCTGCTATTGAAGCAAGTACCTCAGGTGTTATACCCTCAAATACTCCTTTTTCCGTTGCATCAACTAATGTTAATGTATCATACCCTCTGACTTTGGAAGCCATATATCCCTTGGAAGTCAGTCTTATATTTCCGTTTTCTTCCTTTATATAGCCTCTTTCTCTTAATATTCCCGTCATCTTATTTGATAATTCGCATAATTGTTTTGTTTTTTCGTCTTTTAATGCAGGGTTTTCGTTAAACGAATAGAACGTTCTGTTATATATATCCTTTAATTTATTACTATTGGTATTATGTTCATAAAATCCCGTAAGAAATGCATAATCGGGTTTATATCTGCTCTCTATCGGATTGTTGGGAAGAAATTCCATCATTAAGAAATCTTGTTCCGTCTTCTTATCCGTAGGCATTGTATATACAAATCCTTCTTTATCAATACCTCTTCTGCCTGCTCTTCCTGCCATTTGCTTAAATTCATTCGGAGTCAGAAGTCTTACACTTAATTCTTCTTCGATATTACTATCTTTATTCTCATCGGTCGGTTTGAACGGACTTGATATAACTACCGTTTTTGCAGGCATATTTATTCCCGCAGCCAATGTTTCGGTAGCTATTACTACTTTTAACAGTTTCTTTTGGAATAACTCTTCCACCAATTTCTTTTGATTCGGTATTATTCCCGCATTATGTATCGCATATCCTTTTTCCAATGCACACATATTCAAATCCGAACCAATATACTTCTTTGATTTATATTCTTTTACTATTTGCTTTATTTCCTGCTTTTCTTCCGCTGTTGTCAAGTCTTTACCGTCTTTTGCAAAATAGTCGGTTAGTTCTCTGGAAAACCTTTTGCTGAATACAAAAAATATCGCAGGAAGTCTTTCCTCCTGTTTAAGTTTATCTACGGCATGTTTAAAGTCACTTAATACGGGTTTTGTATATCTGTAATCATCTCTTTGCGCATAATATCCTTTTTTCTGCAAAGAATTTGACACTCGCTTTTCTTCCGCTATATATGAACCCGTTCCCAACATATAAAAGTTCAAAGGTACGTTTCTTTCTTCCGAAGGCACGGATACAAGTACCGCATTATTACCGTCTATTGATTTCATCCAGTTCTTTATTGCGGCAGAATTTCCTATGGTTGCACTTAATGCCAATGTTTGCACACCTTTTGGAGTATACATTAATGCTTCTTCCCATACCGAACCTCTGTCTATATCGCCCATATAATGAAATTCATCAGATATAACGGTTCCTAAGTTTTCCATCATCGGATTCTTCTCTCCGTACATATTTGAAAGAGCCATATTTCTATATACTTCAGTTGTCATAATAATAATGGGAGCCTGTGTATTTTCACGTCTGTCGCCTGTCAATATCCCGACATTTTCTTCGCCGTATACTTTTCTGAATTCATCCAGTTTTTGATTGCTTAATGCTTTTAAAGGAGTAGTATAAAATGTAGTTTTACCGTTTTGCATATTTCTTGCCACAGCATAATGCGCTATTGCTGTCTTTCCCGTTCCCGTCGGAGCTTCTACTATTACATCTCTTCCGTCGTTTATTGCTTTTCCCGCTTCTATCTGGAAATTATCGGGATAACATCCTTGGGGAAGTTTAAAATAATTTTCCTTTAAGGTTTGAACAAACGGTTTCTCTTTACCGAATGTTATATAATTAGGAAATTTATATTCAGAATATTTCTTTTCAGAATATTCTAATTTATTTAAATTATCTTTTTGTTTTTCTCTCGAAATATTATTTTTTACATTTGTAAAATAAGTTACTTTTGAAATTCTCATTAGTTTTCATCCTCAATATATAAGGTTGAAAACTTGAAAATATTTTTTTATCCATTAGTTTTTATACGGATTAATATAATGTTACATTTATTCTAATTTTGTACATTCATATAAATCGGAAAAATATTTTTTAAAACTGCCGCTTTGTAGTCTTTGTGCCGCATGATCGAGTATGTTATGAGGCATAGAATGCAAGCCTGCCCTATTTAACAGTGTATTTACTTCATTCATGAACAATGAATTATTTATTTGATAAAAAGGTCTTGCATTTACCGCATACTGATAATGTTCGGCTATTTTGTTTAATATTTGACTTTTAGGTGCATTGCTGTTTATTAGTGATATTGCTTCACATGAAGTTCTGTACATCTGTCTGAAATATTCTTCCATATATATTCCTTTGGGATATATATGATAAGTTTCCCTGTTTTTAGGCAATCCGTGAAGGCTTATACCGTCCAAATATACTTGTGTCACGTCTTCATTATCGGTTCTGTAACTGTCGTTTAATATTTCGGCAATTCTTTCCACTTTTCTTGATTTTTCACGATAGTTACTGTACAGACTGTCTGAATCCCCTCTTATTTGGTAAGGATCCATAATCAATAATCTGTCATGTTTTTTATACCATAAATCTTTTCCCGAGATTCCTTTATATGCTATAGCGTGTGCATTTTGCATTATTCTTACGTAATCTTCAAACCTTCTTGTATACATTCCTGATGATATATTTTGGTTCAGAAAATACCTTACCTGTTTTGAATTTTTTAAATATGTTTTATCTATTGGTCTGCCGTCATTTCCGACATTTCTTACGAATTCATTTTCATTAATTTTTCTGTATATTATTTGGGTTCCGTTTGTTGATCTGTCTTCTACTACTATCTTATTATCCTTTTTTCCTATTAATAAATGAATTCTTGATACCAGCCTATCTTCCGAAGGGGTTCTTATATCTCCTTCTCTGCCTACGGAAAGAAATTGACCATCTCTTAATTTGGATAATTTCTTTTTTAATTCTTTGTCATTCAAATCAAATTCAAACTCGCTGCCAAGAACCAATTCGGTATCGGGATTTACATATACCATTACTCCTCTTGGCAATTCAGTTCCGTCTTTTACGTACTGATAATTGGGAATAATACTTTCTCGTCTTGCAAATAATGACTTAAAAGCAGGAGATGCATAACTTTTATATGCGTTATTTATATCATTTTTGTTATTATTTTCGCTCGGAGAAAAAGAATCTTGTGCAAAATTACGTTGATTTTTTACACTTTGTCCGAAACTAACGGCTTGCATAGGCATTTTTACCGTATTCATTTGCAAATTATTTAAATTCATTGACTTTCCTTTTCACACAAGAATAATGAGAACACTTATAAAATATTCCTGCATTTTGAAAATTGACATATTTTTGTATTTTATTACGAAATTTTACGTTTTATGAAGTTATTCCCGTAAATTTTTTCAAATCCTGCCTGTCAAAAACTTCAATTCTGTCTTGATTATGGACAAAAATAATACACGAAATTAAAGGTTTAAACATTTCAAAATCGTTATATGAAAGTTTTTTATTCAAGTCAGCCATATTATCGGCAAGCAGCTCTGTTATAAGAACCTTATTTTTGAATACCAACGAACAAAAGTAATCAAGTGCATTCTTACTTGTTATACCTTCAAAATATATTAAATCAGGAGATTGAAACTCGATAAACCTCATTGCTTTATCAATATTAAACCCTATATTTTCATTAAGTTCGCACTGATTAACGTTTTCAAGATTATATTTTGATATTGACTCAATTGTCATAATATTTTTATCTGATTTTGCAATATCAGACAGAATGGAATATATAATATGAGTTTTTCCGGAAAAAGAAGCACCGCAGACCAAAAGTATTCCCGGTGTTTCAAGTTCTGACTTTACCGTATTGATTTGAGCTTCGGTAAATCCTATTTCTTTTAACGTTTTAGGCGGTTTATATATTTTTAAAGATATTCTTTCTCCGTTTATGGTGGGAAATGCCGAAACACCTGCCGTTAAGAGAATATTCTCCACTTTAAAAATCAGTTTTCCCAATTGCGGTAATTCGCATATATTTGCATCCAAAGCTGATAAAGACTTTAATTTGGATATAAAAGGAACCGTAAGTATTGAAGGAATTTGTCCCGTATTTACAATATCTGCTCCCTGCCTGAAATTCACGCTTAACCCGTTAGGAACATGTTCAAAGAACAATTCATGCACATTGTTTAATATTGCCTGTTTCAATATTGCTCTTATCAGAATTTGTATATGTTCATCCGAAAGCAGGTCATTGTGCAGTTCTTCTTGCCAATCAAATTTATTTTGAGAATTTTTTATATCTATTTGTCCTACCGAGCTGTCACTGTTATAGTATTCTTCTATTTTATTCAGTATTAATGATTCTGCCGATACTACAGGTTCTATATCGCAGCCTGTTTTTTCCACTATTTTATCAATCGCAAATAAGTCCAAAGGATCTGCCATCGCTACGGTCAGTACATTCTCTATTTTAAATAACGGTATAATTTTATACTTTTGAGCATCATTCAAATTTATATACGATAAGCATTTTGTATCAAGAGTATAATCTTTCAAGTCAACATAAGGGATATGCAGTTTGCTTTCAAGAAATTTTAATAACACATCTTCCGATATGAGAGAAGATTTTATCAAAATTTGTCCGATGTTTACATTTTGTGAAATAGCAAGTTCGTGAGCTTTTTCAATGTCTTCATAGCTTACAAGCCCATCACGAACCAAATCATATTTCAATTTCTCCAAAGTTTTATTAGTTACAAGTTCCATTTTTATTGACCTAAATACGCTTTAACTTTTTCAACAACATAATCTACCTTAAAAGGCTTGGTTATATACTCATCAGCACCTGTTTCTTCACCTATCAGCTTATCTTCTTCCTGTGAACGTGCCGTTATCATCAATATCGGTATATTCTTATACTTACTGTCATATTTCAGCAGTCTGCTGATTTTATATCCGTTTATTTTTGGCATCATTACATCAAGAATTATTAAATCAGGATTAGCCTCTCTTGCTAATTTCAACCCCTCTTCTCCGTCAAATGCCGTTATACACTCATATCCTTCAGTTTCCAACACAAATTGCAATATTTCTATTATATCAGCTTCATCATCAACTATCAGTATCTTTTTCATTTATATCCCCTTTAGAAAATATATTTAATTTTTTCATTATATCTTCTGCATTCTCTCCATCCTGAGGATATAGTGCAGATGAATATAATATATCACATTCTTGATATTCTGCCGAGTTACTTTTTATATACGTTTGCAATTTTCTAATCTCAAAATCATATACAAAAGAATCCATATCGACACTGTAACAGTAATAATACCTTTTTTCGTCTGCTTCTTCGCTATATTCTTTAAATACGGTCGTCTTTCTTATGACCTCATCCGATAATATTTTATTTATAAAAGACTTTCCTTCAACAATATTCTCACAAAGCGATATTAATGCGATATTTATATGATCCTGCTTTGCTTTTTGTATATCCTGTTCCAGCGAAAGATTAAATATTTCTTTATCCGACATAACAGGTATTGCAAGATAAAATGTAGATCCCTTATTCAATTCACTGTTTAACCATATAAAACCTTTATGCGCATCCATTAATCGCTTGGCAATCGGAAGCCCTAAACCCGATCCGCCTACCTTCCTGCTTAGAGAATTCTCTATCTGCTTAAATTGTTCGAATACTTTGTTCCAATTCTCTTTCGCTATTCCTATTCCGTTATCCTTTACGGATATTTGAACATATTCTTTACTCAAATTCTCGGGCATGCATTTAAAAAATTTATTGTTTCTGAGGTCATCCGCCTTTATTCTTGAAGTAGTTACATCTATTTGCCCGTTCTCATTCGTAAATTTTATCGCATTTGAAATTAAATTTGTAAGAATCTGCTCCATCCTTTGAGTATCTATATAAACCATATCCAAAGAAGTATCCAAATTCAAATTAATCGTGATTTTTTGTTCCTTCGCTAAACTTTCTAAAGTATTTTTAACAAGTTCTACGGGAAGATTAATATTTGTTCTCTCAAATCGGAATTCCATTTTTCCCGCTTCTATTTTGGATAAATCCAACAAATCATATATAATTGCGGATAATCTTGTAACGTTTCTTTTGGCAAGATTTAAAAATTTTTCCATAGCATCATTAATCTCGCCCGTTGTTCCTTTTAAAATTATATCCAAAGCACTGTTAATAGACGTTAACGGAGTTCTTAACTCATGAGAAACAATCGATATAAATTCAGACTTCAACCGTTCCAATTTCTCTAATTTTATATTCGTATCTTTTATTTCTTCATATAAAATGGCACTTTCCAAAGGTAATGATACCTGCTTTACCAATGTTGTAAAACATTTTGTATCATCTTGAGCAAAATCGGCTTCTCTAAATACTTCTATTATTCCGTAAAATTTATTTTTTATATTTATGGGCGCAAATAAATTGTCATACTTAAATATATTTAAATCATGCTCACCATACTGGTCTTTTGTATATTTTATTACTTCTATATCTTCTATTGTAGGATTTATTGAAAATAAATTCTTAAAATTTAATAATGCCCTTAATTTTATTGCATTTTCCAAGCGCTGAGAAACAGGAAACAATGATTTTATTATTAATTTGATATCATTTACTTCGTTCAGTATCAAAGCATAACAAAGAGTTAATGATAAACTCTGCTCCAAACCGTCTGTCATTATTTCTATCAGTTTTGTCTTATCTAACGAACCCGCCAACTGAGTTCCTGTTGTATATAAGACATTTAACTGATATAAACTTTTCGCTAAATCATTATTATTCTTGGATAAAACCCTAAATGTATCTCGCAATTGTAAATTTGATACTATTGTAGAAATAAATAAATTTTTATCTATCGGTCTTGTAATATAATCGTTAAAATATTTCAAAATATCATAATTAATATTTTTTTCGGGGAGTAATAGTACAGAACGTATATCTCTTGTTTGTATTGCCAGTTTAGTTTTTCTTATAACCGATATTATATCGGTCTTTTTTACCTCGCAATCAAATAATACCAAATCCGCAGAAATATTTTCTATATTTTCTTTAGCACTTTCCTCACTGTCTACGTTGATAATTTCGTATGAACTCTCTTCAAGTATGCTTTTTACTTCATCTACGGTATTTTTATTATCCGAAACAAGAACTATTTTTACCATAATCTTAAAACCATCCTCATTTATATTTTATCAGTTCTTGTATAATTAGAAATTTTGTAAACAAATGTTAATTTATTTTCCCGAACGTCAATTCCAATACAAAAAATTACTTTATATATATACGAGGATTCAATTCAGTTTTGATTAAGACACAAATTTTAAAACAAACCAAAACAAAATATATTTTTATTTTATATTCACACTTACCTTACTTACTACCTTACTAATACACGAGGAAATTGAAAAAGATTTCAGAGGAACAACAAAAAAGTTCCTTTTTTTTTGCCCGAAAATTTCGCAAAAAATTTAAAAAGATATGACAGCATTCAATCTGCCTGTCGCAACAAAAAACCGCAAAAATTTCGTCACCGAGAAATTCGGACTGTATTAAAACAATCCGAAAGTACTCGGGTAAAATTATTTACAGAGAACTCAAGTTGCAGGCTGACGGGATATCATAAAAGCCTTTTAGGAATCTTTATATTTGATTAAAGTTCCGGATAATAGTCCTCATGTTTTGATTCCACAGCACTGTCAGGATGGTTAATTGTATCAACAACATAATAATCCGCAGCTTCTCTCATATATCTTCTAAGATTAGCTTTACTGTGATCATGATTATTTTGTTTAACATTAACACTTCCGGGGTTTTCAGCTAAATAATCAGGATAATGCCAAATTGTACCAAGTAATTCAGGTCTTATATCTCTGCTTAATCCGGGTTTATAGTATTGATAAAATCTGACTGCTTGGTAACCTCTTATGCCGCCGTAGCCGACAGAACTGCCGGGATTATACTCATAAATTGTAGAATCCGTACTGCTATAGTCTGCAGAAGGCCCGCTGCTTCTTGACGGAACCGTTCTATCCAAAGGTTTGTTTGTGATTACTTTCATTCCGTATGACGGTACTACCGAAATAAATGAAAACAATAAAATCGTTACAATTAATTTCTTCATATATCCTCTCTTACACTACTTTTTTCTATTTGACGATATACTTTACAGTTACCACATTTAATAAAATTCTAAACGTTTTGTATCATTTATAAATCATCCGAATTAAGTATTTATCCGTTAAAATATTGATTTACCGAGTATTTCAAACATACAGCCGTAATTATAAAAAATTTTAACCGAAATATTTTTACATAATTTAACATAGCTATTAAAAAAGTTAATTAATAAAAAAATAAATACTTTATATAATTGTATATTTAATTTTGAGGTAATATTGTGACAAATCCGATTTCTTTTGCAGGTGTAAGTTCCAGCTTAGCAGCAAATTCACAGAATATAAAGAAAAGTGATATTAAAAAATTAATAAAATACGCAAACGGAGAAACGATATCCAAATCCGCCGAAACCATATCAAATACGGCTACAGGAGCAGCGCAAAGTTCACTTTTGCTTGAAGGTTTGCCTTTTATAAAATGTTTACGAAATTTTGCAAAAGGGAAAAAGGTTGTTGAGGAAGGAAGCGAAAAAGCCGCACAACTTGCTCAAAGACATAAAGACCTCGCTCAATTGGATAAAAATACGTTAAATGCGTTTAAAAATATTTTTAAAGGCGAAGGAAAATTATCCGACAGAATCGCAAATCTTTTTAAAACAACCTCTAAAAACATTGAAGATTACGGACAAATAAAAAAAGAGGTCGGCGAAATAGTTAAAAGTGCAAAAACCGAAAAAAAAGCAGCAAAAGTTGCCGAGAAAGCAGCTAAAAAAGTAGCTAAAAAAGCTGCGAAGGAAGCAGTTCAAGGAACTGTCAAGGAAGCAGCCAAGGAAACAGTTGAAGAAGCTACAAAACATACGGTAGAAGCAGAAGCCGTAAAATCCACAACAGGAACTAAATTATCGAATTTGTCAAAAATTGTGAAAAAACCGTTTACTAAAGTTGCAAATAAAATTAAAAATATTTTACCCGAAAGTGTTATAAGTAAATTCGGAAAATGCGGGAAATTTATGAAATCTTCGGGTGCCGGATTTATGCTTATATTCAGCGGTATAGCTGAAGGTTTAACCGAAGTTGTTCCGACATTTAAAGAACTCGGTTTCAAAAAAGGTATAAAACAATTGGGTAAATCAGCGGTCAAAGTTGTAGGTGATACGGCAGGATTTATAGCAGGTCAAGCAATAGGCAAAACTGTAGGCTCAATAGCAGGTGCCAAATTAGGAGCCGTAATAGGCAGCGTGGTTCCCGGTGTAGGAACTGCAATAGGTGCAGCTGCAGGGTTTGTATGCGGACTTTTAGGTTCTTTCTTAGCAGGGAAATTGACTAAATCAATAACGGGTCCATCCGAAAGAGAAATAGCCAAAGAAAAACAGCAAGATGCCGAAAGCAGCGAAATTGCCACAAACAATCAATATATAGAACAATTGAAACAAATTGCATCCCAGAAAATAGCTCAAGAATACAATCAATACGGAAAATTAGATGAAGATTCTTTAGAAGCAATGAAGATTTTAAATAAGAATTCTTCAAAAAATATATTTGCAGCTTAATCGTTCCGAATTTATTTTTTCGCAAAATAAAATGCGACCAAGGCCGCATAAGTCAAGAAAGGAATGGTTAGACTATTAATTTATCTGTATTATTACACAGAATTGTTTAGTAAGCAAATTTATGTATATTTGTTAACATTCTGTAATATTTTTCTCTTGATGATATAATCCAACTAAGGGGGAATATTATGGAAAAACGCCTTTCTAACTGGCTGAAAAAACAAATTATCAGTGATGAAACTTATAATATACTTTTAAAAGAAATTAAAGAAGAAGCGGAACATAAAAGAAAAGTAGGCTTAACCGTTACTTTTTATATTTTGGGAATTATCCTTTTAGGACTCGGTATAGCTTCTTTTATAGCCGCTAATGATTGGATTATTGATTTTTTGAACAGAAACGAAATTTTAAAAATTATACTTCTTTTCCTTTTGACGGTATTATCATTATATTTCGGCTATAAAACGGCTTATGTAAAAGAAAATTTTGTAAAACTCGGCAAAGCTTTAATATGTTTATCGTCTGTTCTTATAGGTTCATGCTATATGCTGATAGGTCAAATATATAACATTAATGCCCACAGCTCATTTTTAATGATGCTTTGGTGTGTTTCAATTGTACCTCTAGCATATATATTCAGGGAAAAATTCATTAATATTCTGGCTACGGTGGTTTTTATTGTCGGATTTGTATTATTTTTAGCCGAAATTGAAATAAATGAAGATTCTATTATTTTTTACGTCCCAATTCTTATAGGTTCATTCTTGTACTTACTGGGCGGGTTTAACCATATAAACGAAAAATTTCACGATTTTGCCGTATTTTATAAGTTATTGGGATTAAAGGCAGTATATATAACCCTTTTAATTTTGACTTGCTGGGATTTGTCTTATGATTTAAACCATTGGCAATGTATTGTTCCTGTTATTATACTAATGATAGCATATTTAATTAATGGTATAGTTAACAGAAACAAAGACTCTTTATATTTAACGGAAAGTATTTACTTCTTCCTGTTGTTAGCAGGACTTTTGGCAATAATTATTCCCGAAGGAATTAACGAAATTCCGGTAATAATAGCAGCTCACATATTTTTAATAATCATGTTTTATTACGCAATTCATTACGGATATAAATACGAGAACACAAAAATTATCAGCATGGCACACGCTTTCATAGGAATTTATCTTTTTGTAATGTTTTGCAGATACGGCTGGAGCTTCTTTGATAAAACAATATTTTTCCTCCTAAGCGGAATTATTCTTATAACTATGGGGATTTTATTTGAGAAAAAAAGGAAACTGTTAAAAGAGGAATTTTATAATGAATAAAAAAGTTTATGGATTAATTATCGGATGGAGCCTTATAACCATAGGGTTAGTACTTAATAATTTATTTCCGTTTCTTATAGGGAAAGAGGTTCTGCTTGAAATAAGACCTGTCGACCCAAGGGATTTATTGAGAGGAGATTATGTCACTTTGGATTTTAATATTTCACATTACGGTGAAAGCCGTTTGCCCAATGGAGATATAAATGTAATATTAAAGACCGATGAAAATAACGTTGCCGAAATTGCTTTTGTATCTCAGGATAATGACAAATCACTCGAAAAAGAATTATATTTAAAAGGTAAAGTTATAAGAAATACAATAAGGTACGGAATAGAAAGTTATTTTGTTAAAGAAAATACAGGGCAAGAGATAGAACGCAAAATTAATTCAAGTTCCAAATCCTATGCAAGAGTAAAAATTGCGCCTAACGGCAAAGCAAAGGTGTTGGGACTTGAATTAATCTAGTGTCGCAACATTACGCTTGCTCCTCGCAACCGTAAAGTTGCTCACCTTTTCAATACATCGCTCGCAAATTTTTACTCACACCTTCGGCTTATCGTAAAAATATACTCGGACAAATTAAACAAGGAATTTTAAAATGAAAATAGGTATTATATCATTAGGACTTATAGGCGGTTCACTTTTTAAATGTTTATCAAGAACCGAATATGAGATATTTGCCGTAACCCGCAATAAAGAAACGATAGGTAAAGCAAGGCATTGGAGCAATAACGTATCTGATAATATAAATGATATAAAAGACTGTGATGTTATATTTGTTGCATCTCCCATCAATAAGACACTTGAAATACTTGATAAACTTGAGGAAACAGTAAGTCCGAACACTATTGTATTAGACTGTGCAAGCGTAAAAGAATTCGTAATGCAAAAAAGACGACCTTATAAATTTATAGGCTCTCATCCAATGGCAGGAACAGAGTTTTCAGGTTATGAAGCCTCGTTTAAAGAACTGTTTGAAGGTGCAAAATGGGTGTTTACACCGAGTGAAAACACTACGGAAACGGAACTTGAAACAGTAGAAAAAATCATCAATAAAACAGGAGCTCAAGTAATTATCGCAGATGCAAAAGAGCATGATGAAGCCGCAGCATTAATAAGCCACATGCCTTTACTTGTTTCACAGGCTTTATTTAAAACGGCTTCCGAAAATAAATTGGCACTAAAGCTTGCTTCTTCCGGATTTAGAGATATGACAAGACTTGCAATGTCTAATCTTGAAATGGCAACTGATATGAATTGTTATAATTACACTAATATTCATTCAGCACTGCAAAAACTCTTTGAATCCATACAGGAGCTTGAAAAAGAAACAAATTCAAAAACCTTTTCGGACATTAAAAAACTAAGAAATAATATGTACAACAGTGAAGGAAAAAATATTTTATAAATTCCGCAATTTAATCTGGTGTCGCAACATTACGCTTGCTCTCTTGAAATTGCTTTGCGCTCGGTCTAGTCGCTTCTTCGGCTATCGCCTTGTACTCGCTTTCGACCTCGCTTACCAGACTTCGTCCGTCCGCAATTTCGCTCGTTTTGTAACCTTTTCAATATGCCGCTCGCAAATTTATACTCCCACCTTCGGCTTATCGTAAAAATATACTCGGACATAATAAAAAAACCGATTAAATCGGTTTGATTTTTTTATATATCAGAGAGAAATCAGAGAGAGAAAACACTTATTTACTTTGATTTTTTTAACATCCTCTACAGTCATGTATTTTCCACATAACAACAAATTTATATCGTGTATAACTTACACTTGTAACATTTCTTTACAATTAATTCAAATTGCCTGCGGTAGCTTTATATAGACCTATCTGATTAACGAAAAGTTCTATTTTATCTGAAGCAACAAGCTTCTCCGTAACAAGAAGCGATTCCTTTTTCTGCAATAAATCAAGGTTTGAAATTATACCCTCTTTATACTTTAAATCGGTATAAAAGAACTCTTTCTTCTCCGCATTAAAGTTTTCAAGGGTTTTTAAGTACTTTTCATTATCCAACTTCAAATCGCAAAGAGCATTATTAACCTCTTGTATAGCTTGTAAATTAGTCTTTTGGTAATTTTCTACCGCTTGTAAGTATTTATTTTTGTTTAATTTAAAATTAGCGATTTTGGCACCGCCCGTGAACAAAGGAAGCATTGCATTTACTCCCGTTAAAGCAACGGAATTTGTCCAATTCATTTTTCTGAAAAATTCGGTGCTGTTAAACGAAAGTAAACCTAAAATATTAAATGTAGGAAGAAACTCTTTTTTTGCGGCTCTAACGTCAAGTCCGGCTTTTTCTATCATTTTTTCGGAAGCAACATAATCAGGTCTTGCCTCAATTACATTTGTTTCGATATATTCAGGTATTTCTTTTTTAATAATTAAATCATCATAAGCAATACGTTTATAATCTATAGCATTTTCAGGACTTTCACCAACAAGAACGGCTAACATATTTAGCATTCTTTCTCTTGTTTTTTTGAGTTCAATCATATCCGAATTTGACTTCACGTAAGCCTTATAAGCACTAACCGTATCCGCTGTTGAAGTAATACCTTCATTATTGCTTAATTGCATTAAATCATAAATTTGTTTTCTGTCATTTATTATTTTTTCTTGAATTTCGATAAGTTTATCAAGTTTAACAATGTTATAATAAACGCTTCCGACGGAACTTATAATGGAGATATAAGCTGAACGTTCATTTTCTTTTGAAATTTCAACCAATTTATCTTGAGATTTGGTTTTATCACGATTTTTTCCAAATATATCAATTTCATAATTTGCTATAAGTGGCAAAGAAATAAGTCCGTCGGTATTTGTCAGCCCGGGAAGCTTATACAGAGCAGGAAATGCCCCTGCACTTATTGACGGCATTTCTTTTGCTCTTGTAATATTTTTAGTTTCAACTGTTTCTTCCACTTTTAATTTCGCAATTTTTAAATCCTGATTATTATTAAGCGCTCTCAATATATAATCAGTCAGGAATTCATCGCCGAAATTTTTCCACCAATCAACATTTACATAATTACAAACCGTTTCTTCCCGTGTAATCTGCTTATTAGATTTTGCGGCATAACAATTTTCAAAGGTAAAACCGACTGATAAAAGGGATATTAAAACAGTTAAAGTCAATATTTTTTTAATTTTCATGAATATGCCTTTTTATATTGAATTTTATTAAATCATATAATAATATGTTAGTGTATCGGAGAATTAAAAGCAACATACAAATAAAACAAATAGTTTTATAGAGGGGAAAATGGCAGAAGAGAATATTAAACAAAATAAAACAAAAAAATATACGGTTATGACTGTAACAATTATAGCAGTTATAATCGGTATTATAATATTTTTAAATTCTTTAAGATACCAAAGTACCGATGATGCTTATATTGAAAGCGATATGGTTCAAATTGCACCAAAAGTTTCAGGTCAGATTGAGGAAATATATATAAAAGACAATCAAAAGATTAAAGAAGGCGATTTAATAGCCAAAATAGACGACAGAGACTATAAAGTTAAATATGAACAGGCACAAGCTTTATATGAGAAAGCTCTGTACTCACAAAAAGTTGCAAAAGCAAAGCTTGAAGCTGTAAATTCGGAAATAGCCCTTGCGGAAAAAGATTTAAAACGCTATAAGAATTTATATAATTCAGGAGCCGTTTCACAACAAACATTGGACAGCGCACAAACAAGATACGATAACACAAAAGCTAAGCTGCTTGCCGCAGAAGAAGACATTCTTTCATCAAGTAACGATAAAGTAGCGGATGCAAACTTAAAAGCACTGAAAGCACAAAGAGATCAAGCCGAATTATATCTCGAATACACAAATGTAAAAGCACCTGCTGACGGTACAGTTACCAACAAAAATGTTAATAAAGGTAAATTTGTTCAAACAGGTCAGCCTTTATTCACTTTGGTAAATGATGAAGTGTGGGTAGGCGCAAACTTTAAAGAAAATCAGGTAGGAAAAATGAAAGTCGGTCAGGAAGTTAAAATAAAAATCGATGCCTACCCAAACAAAGTCTTTAAAGGAAAAATTGACAGTATTCAAAAAGCTTCGGGTGCTAAGGCAAGTTTATTCCCGCCTGAAAATGCCGTCGGCTCCTTTGTTAAAATAGTTCAAAGAATTCCCGTTAAAATTGTTTTCGATGAGAAAATTAATCCCGACAAGTATAATATAGTTCCGGGCATGAGCGTGGAACCAAAAGTAAAAATCAAATAAAAAAACTAAACAGCTTTAAACGCAGTCCAGTTTTTTTAAAACAAGTTATAATACCCTCGAATTTTTGATGTTACAACTTATATTACTGTCGGATATTATAAAATTATCAGACGAACTTATTTATTTTTCTTATCAGCTAAGACTTTATCTAAAACTAATGAAGCAACAGTAGTTGCACCAACTAAAATTGCAAAATTTTTACCGAGCTCACGGGCAATTGATTTACCTTTAACCGAGATTTCTGGATACATTAATTTTGCTCTTTCCATTGTTTCTTTAATATTTATTGCGGAAGCAGCTTTTTCTTTTCCTGCTTTTTTCAGATTTTTAATGGTTTTTTCTGCTGCTTTTGCAGTTTTGCTGATGAATTTATCTTCATTCAAAACACAGTTTCTCAGAGCGAATTTAGCTTCAGGAGGTAAAAGCAGTAAATTTAAAGCGGTAACGGCAGCTGATGCTTTAAAACCTGTTTTTACTGAGTTTTTTAACGATTGTTTTTTATTAAGATTATCTGGTCCAATTGAATTAATCATCTTACTCTCCATATATTTCACATTTCTATTACTACAATCATTATAAAACCGAAAATAAATTTTTTTGCCTAATTAGAAAAAAATATTACCGCTTTTTTACATAATATGAATTTTTCTAAACATATTTCAATTTTCATGGCAAAATATAACTGTAGAGCATGGAATGAAATATATGCCAAATAAAAAAGTAAAATCAATAATTCTTGCTGCAGGAAAAGGCACCAGAATGAAGTCGGAGAAACCGAAAGTATTACACCGCATATTTAATAAACCGCTTCTAGGTTATACGGCACAAGCCGTTCAGGATTTGGGATATGTTGATGAAACATTTGTAATAGTCGGGCATGAAGCTGAGCAGGTTGAAAAATACATTACATCGGAATATAAGGATATAAAATGTATTCTTCAAATGCCGCAGTTAGGTACGGGAGATGCTGTTAGCAGGGCGGTTCCTTATTTATCCGGGTTTGACGGATATGTTATAGTTTTATGCGGAGATACACCGCTTATAACTTCACGGACATTGAATAACTTTATTGAATTCCATGATAATAACAGTGCTGACTTAACCGTAATGTCGGCGATATTTGAGAATCCAAAAAATTACGGAAGAATTATAAGAGATAAGAATAAAAAATTCATGGCAATAGTAGAAGAAAAAGATGCCATGCCCGAACAAAAAGCAGTAAAAGAGATTAATGCAGGCATATATTGTATGACCTGGAATAAAATTGCAGAAGCATTCAAATCTTTAACAAATAACAATGCCCAAGGGGAGTATTATTTAACTGATATTGTCAAATGGGCAGTAGAAAAGAACTTAAATGTTCAATCATTTATTTTGGATAATAATGATGAAATTTTCGGAATAAATTCAAAATTACATCTTGCGCAGGCAACAAAGATATTAAATAAAAATAATTTAGAAAAACTGATGGAAAACGGGGTGCAAATAGTTGATACGAATTCAACGTTTATATCACCCGAAACCACAATAGAAGCAGATACAATAATACTGCCAAACGTGTATATAACGGGTAAAAATACAATAGGAAAGAATTGTAAAATAGGACCTTTTGCCCATATCAGGGACGGATGTATTATAGGTAATAACGTAAGAATAGGGAATTTTGTAGAGATAAAGAAATCGGTTATAAAAGATAATACAAACACAGCTCATTTAAGCTATATAGGCGACAGTGAGTTAGGATCGCACGTAAACATCGGAGCAGGAACAATAACAGCAAATTATAATCCGATTACGAAGAAAAAGAGTAAAACAATAATAAAAGACGGAGCAAATACGGGTTCAAACAGCGTATTGGTAGCACCTGTCACTATAAACGAAATGGCATCGGTAGGTGCAGGAAGCGTGATTACAAAAGACGTAGAAGCGTATTCACTGGCAGTAACACGTTCGCCGTTAAAACAGATTACGAATTGGGTAAAAAATAAGCTTGAACAAATTCAGGGAGGCAACAAATGATGGAATTAGAGCTGGCATTTCCGCAAGGTACAAAAACAATTAATCCGACACATGATATAAAACTGTTCGCAGGTCGTTCAAATATGAAGCTTGCGGAAGAAATAGCGGAATATTTGGGAACAACCGTAGGCCCTATGATTGTCAAAAATTTTGCCGACGGAGAAATATATGTTCAGGTTCAAGAGTCCATAAGGGGCGATGATGTATTTATTATTCAACCCGTATGCAACCCTGTTAACGAAAACCTTATGGAATTGCTTATTATAATTGATGCATTTAAAAGAGCAAGTGCGAAATCAATTACAGCGGTAATTCCTTACTACGGATATGCAAGACAAGATCGTAAGACTTCAGGAAGAGAAGCAATTACAGCAAAACTTGTTGCCGATTTACTTACCACGGCAGGATGTAACAGAGTACTTGCGATGGATTTGCATACAGGACAAATTCAAGGATTTTTCAATATACTTGTTGACCATATTTATGCTACTTCCGTAATTGTTGATTATGTAAAGAAATTGAACATTCCGCAGGAAGATTTGGTTGTAGTAAGTCCTGATATGGGCGGAGTTTCACGTGCAAGATATTTTGCAAAACACATGAACAGTCCGATGGCTATTATAGATAAGCGAAGAAACCGTCACAATGAAGCTGTTGCAGTTAATATTATCGGTGATATAAAAGATAAAACATGCATAATGTTCGATGATATTATCGATACGGCAGGAACAATATGCGGTGCCGCACAGTTATTAAAAGAAAAAGGTGCAAAAGACGTATATGTTTGCGCTACTCATCCGGTATTTTCAGGGCCGGCACTTGAAAGACTCGAAAAAGCACCGATTAAAGAAGTCGTTGTTACAAATACTATTCCATTAAATAAAGCATTTTTACCCGAAAAAATCACACAATTAAGTGTAGCACCGTTATTGGGTGAAGCATTCACGACGGAGAATCCGTAAGCTCGCTTTTCGGGTTTGAAAAAGAGTACGACCAATAATTAAGATTATTTTAAACATGCAAACGAAATCAAGACTTTATGAAACACATAATTTACCCGGAACTCTAATCTGCGTGGAAGGTATAGACGGTTCGGGGAAATCAACGCAGCTTGTAATACTTAGAGATTGGCTTAAATCATTAAAACAAGACGTAATTTTTACGGAATGGAATTCATCAGACCTGATTTCGCAAACTACCAAGATGGCCAAAAAGAAAAATTTGTTGAGTCCCAGAACATTCTCGCTGTTACACGCAGTAGACTTTGCAGATAGACTTGAACAGGTTATCATTCCCGCCTTAAAAGCAGGTTTTATAGTTCTTGCGGACAGGTACGTTTATACGGCTTTCGCAAGAGATGTTGCAAGAGGTGTTGACAGAGATTGGGTTCGCAAAATGTACGGGTTCGCAGTAAAACCTGACTTGACACTTTATTTCAGAGTTTCAGAGGATGTATCGTTAGAAAGAATTTGTGCAAACCGTACTCCAAAATTTTATGAAGCGGGCATGGACTTAAAAATCAGTAATGACCCTTATGAAAGTTATAAAATATTTCAAAAACGGGTAAATGATGAATACAAAATGATGGTCAACGAATTCGGACTTGTAGAAATAGATGCGAATGAAAGTATTCACAAAAAGCAATTATTTTTCAGAGAAGAAGTCAGAAAAATACTTACTCCGAAAGGAATATTAATATAATATGAGCGCATATAAATCAAAACATGGCTACGAAGGACTTTTAATAGTAATAGAAGGAACGGATGGTTCAGGGAAATCCACACAAATCGGAAGGTTAAAAAGATGGATTGAAGACCAATCCTACGGAGTAATGGTAAGCGAATGGAAAACTTCCAAATTCATAGCCGATGCCATAAATGATGCAAAAGAAAGAAATTTGCTAAATGCAACTACATTCAGCCTTTTATATGCGGCAGATTTCGCAGACAGACTTGAGCAGGTAATTATACCCGCATTAAAAGCAGGTTTTGTAGTAATTTTAGACCGATATATCTATACCGCTTATGCCCGAGATGTAGTTAGAGGTCACAATATAGATTGGCTTAAAAATCTATATGACTATGCGCCTCAGCCTGATATGGTTTTTTATCTGGATGTACCCGTAGAAACACTGCTTAAAAGGATTATTGGAACGACAGGGCTTGATTATTGGGAATCAGGAAGAGATATCGGGTTAAGTAACGATTTTTATACCAGCTTCCAAATTTATCAAAATAAATGTATAAACGAATATCATAAAATGATTAAAGAATACGAATTTATATCTATTGACGGAACTTTAAACGAAAAAGAAATACATAAAAAAATTATTGCTCAGGTTAAAAATATTCTGCCTGATTAAATAATGTATATTTCATATTTAATTCATACTAAATTTCGTTAACATTTTGAAATATATATCAAAAATTATTATAATAATTAGTGTATGAAGAAAATTAACTATTCAAATTTTGAAATGCTTGAAGATGTAATTAAAGCAATGGACTTTAATTACAGTGATGAGAGTGCAAAAACAAAAGAAATCTTAAGTGAATGCTGGGAAAAAACAATCGGAGAAAAAATATCAAAATTATCTAAAGTATATGATTATTCAACCGATAACATGTTAACCGTAATATGCTCGGATTCATTTGTAGCAAACGAGCTTTATTTTAAAAAAGACACAATAGTCAGTATAATGAATAAAAAAATAGAAGAAACGGGAATTGAAATAAAAGATATAAAATTTGATTATAAGAAATGGAAAGAAAAAAATGAATAAAAAATTAAAAGGGTTTTCGCTTGCAGAATTATTAATTTCGTTACTGATAATAAGTATAGTATTATCAGCTGCAATACCGACATTAACAAGGAAGTCAGGAGCGAACAGAGAATATGTATGGAAGTGGTCAGGGAACAACAACAATGCATATTTCGGAGTCGGAGCAAATCAGTCTGCAATAATCGGTTTCGACAGACATCCGGTCAACGATCAACAATCGTTGGGTGATATAGTAGTGGATAATCCGGAAATAAATGATGCCGATATAACAAGTGATACAAACCTTCGTAGAAAAGTTATAGGCGAAGTTGATTTAACCGAAGTACCTTTCAGTATATACGGCGACAAACTGGTTTTATTGAAAAAACCTGTTTTGGCGGATAACAGCGGAAACGAATCTAATTTTACCAATTCACATATTTCATTTTTCACGGCAAGAAACAGCAATGTAGCAACGACTAATGATATAAAATATGCGGGCAGACTTGCAATGGATCCCGGAAATATAGCTTTAGGTATAGGTTCACTTCAAAACCAAAAGATTAATTCAACAAATAGTAATGACATCGGGGAAAATACCGCAATCGGACACTTTTCTTTACTTAGAAACCTTACAGGTATCAGGAATACCGCAATAGGTAAAAAGACTCTTTCTGCGAATGAAGAAGGGGGATATAACACGGCAGTAGGATTCGGTTCCTTGTTTAAATTGGGAAGTAAAAAATTAAACAACACCTCGGTATATACTGATCAAGCATTTGAAAATACAGCAATCGGAGCATTATCTCAAGAATATAATAATACAGGTAAACAAAATACTTAAAGGTAATAAT
>CANQLK010000007.1 GCA_947624665.1 Candidatus Gastranaerophilales bacterium | reverse complement strand
CTCCAAGAACGATTGTAATATCTTCATTTGTAGCCGGAGCTGAAATAATAACTTTTTTAGCACCTGCTGTGATGTGAGCTTTTGCTTTTTCGCCGTCTGTAAAGAAACCTGTTGATTCAACAACAACTTCAACTCCTAATTCTTTCCAAGGAAGTTGAGCAGGGTCTTTTTCAGCATAGAATTTAATTTTTTTACCGTTTACGATAATACCTTCATCGTAAGCTTCAACACTGCCTTCAAATCTGCCCATTACAGAGTCATATTTTAATAATCTTGCAGCATCTTCTGCTTTTAAACCCGGGTCATTTATAGCAACATAATTAATTTTGTCAAAGATACCTTCTTTGATTGCTGCTCTTAAAGTGTTTCTTCCGATTCTTCCGAATCCGTTAATTGCAACATTTACCATAGTTTTCTATCTCCTTCTTTACCTACCATGATTGTATGTTCATGTGTTATTTATAAATTAAACATAAAGTTTAATCAAGTAAATTATTTGAAAAGAGATTATATGAAAACAATAAATTAAATCATTCATAAGACTTTATTTATTTTATTTAACCATTTATTCATCAATTAATTTAAAATTTTGTCCGAGCTTTTTCTCTAGTCTTAATGCAAAATCTGAAAATTTAATGCCAGAAGCTTCCGCTATTTTCCAAGCAGTAAGTAATCTGCAAGAAAGGAGATTGTTAATTACATTTACGATTATAATTTTGAAGCAAAAACATATATCGAACGTTCCGCTAAGATGTATTAAAACTGTTTATACAATTATGGATACTTATATTAAATCTCTAGTTATCTGATTTTTATGTTTTTGTTATAATTCATCATGAAATTAGAAAAAAACAGGTTATTATGACTACTAAATTTTCAACAAAAACACCAAAAAGCTTTAATATTTGGAGAAAGCTGTTTCAATATATCGCTTGTAACTTTGTTATTATTAACATGGTTAAATCAAAATATAAAGTATTAAAAGCTGAAGGTATTGAAAATATTGATAAATCAAAAAAATATATTATTGCAAGCAACCATGTTACAGGCTTTGATCCGTTTTTTATCGCTAATCAGTATAAGTTAACCATTGCTTATATGGCTAAAAAACAACTGTTTGAAACATTTTGGTCTATGGTTTTAATGGATTGGTGCGGTGCTTTTGCAGTGGATAGAGATAAGGTGGATGTTTCCACTATTAAAACAGCTCTCTCCGTTAAAAAAACTGATTGGCATTTGGGTTTGTTCCCTCAAGGTACCAGATGTCATAACGATAAAATTGAAAATATAACTAAAGGGTTTGCTTCTATTGCTAAAAAAATGGATATTGATATTTTACCTATTGCCATTATAGTTAAAGAAAATCCTTTGAATCCAAACGGTAAAAAAATTATGCAATTAAAAGCAGGCAAACCGATTTCCTCTAAAGGTAACGTTGATGATATTGTTAATGAATGGGCAAAATCGGTTTCAGAGCTGGGCAATTTTGAATATGTTCCTTCATAAATTCAGAAAGTTTGTCTATGGATAAAAAACAAGATAAGAAAAAAAATTATACTAAAAGAGAAGTATCGGATTTTACCGAAGGTAAGATTAAGTTCCAAAAATTTGGGCGTTGGCTTGTCCCTAGGACTATCTTGCCTCTGTTCTATAAAATTGAGTACTTAGGACTTGAAAATATTCCTCAGGACAAAAATTTTATTGTCGCACCTAATCACATTTCTTATCTCGACCCGTTTTTAGTCGGCGAAGCCGTTAAAAAACCTATTTCTTTTATGGGTAAAAAAGAACTTTTTGAAAATAATATTCTTGCTTTCCTGTTAGACGGGCTTGCTTGTTTTGCCGTTAACAGAGAAAAACTTGAAGTTTCTACAATCAAAACTGCAATTAACGTTTTTAAAACCAATAAATGGATGCTCGGTATTTTCCCGCAGGGCGGTATTAGAAGAAACGGCAAAATTGAAAAAATCAATAAAGGCTTTGCGGTTATTGCCAAACAAATGAAAACAGATATCCTTCCCGTTGCTATTACAGGCTGTGAAAAATACAATTGGATTCCTTTTAAAGGTAAAATTAAAGTTTGTGTTGGCAAATGTGTTTCTTTTAATCAGGAATATGACCAAATTATTGATGAATGGGGAAGAAAAGTCGCTGAAATGATTGATTATACCTATGTCCCTGTTGCAGAAGAATCTAAACAATGCAGTAATTCCGCTACATAATTATTTTGTTCATATCCGTATTCATTATCAATTCGTATGGATTGATAATTAAGCATATTTCTCCCGTCGAAAGCATTGTATATCCGCTTATGTTTTTTAGCTTAATTATAGGCAGCATAAGTTTCTTTTGAAATACTTCATAATCACCTAAAAGTTTATCCACTGCAAATGCCTTTTGTTTATCCTGTATTTCTATTATTATTACAGTAATATGCTCTAAATTTTCTTTATTTTCAACCTTCTCGCCCATCATTTCCGATAAATAACAGATAGGAATGGAATGACCTTCGTATATTATTGAATCAGTTCCGTTTTTATTAAATATTTCTTCTTTCGTTATTTGTTTTACATACTTGATTGCACTTACAGGTAATGCATATTTTTGTTCATTTACATTGATAACAAACGTTTTCATCGTTGACATAGATAACGGAACTCTTATTGTAACTCTGCAGCCTTTGTTTAATACGGATTCTATTAAAATATCTCCGTTTAAATTATTTATTTTGGTCTTTACTATATCGAGTCCTATCCCTCTTCCGGATATATCATTTACCGATTCTTCGGTTGAAAATCCCGGCAAAAATAACAATCTCATTAGTTGATCATTATTCGCATTCTCTATTTCTTCCGTAGTTAATAATCCTTTTTTTAGGGCTATTTCCTTTATCTTTTCTATATCTACACCAAATCCGTCATCCTCTACCGTTATTATTACGTTGTTTTCATATTGCTTGGCACTTAATTTTATAATCCCGGTTTCGGGTTTATTATTTTTTATTCTCTCCGAAGGCTTCTCTATCCCGTGTGAAACAGAATTCCGCAATATATGTATTAACGGCATCTTTATTTCTTCTATGATTTTTTTATCTACCGTTGTGTCGCTTCCCGTTATTATAAAATCTATTTTCTTATCATTTTCTTTCGCTATATCTCTTATCATTCTGGGAAAAGAATGAAATAATGTTGCAAGCGGCAACACTCTTAGTCGCTTCGCAATTGTCTCTATCTCTACCGCCGTTTGGTGAAGCTTATTATCATCTTCCGAAATTATATTGTATAAACTTGTAAAATTTTTGTTTATTTCATTTATTACTTCCGAATTATTTATGAAAAAATTTTGAGTTCGCTTAAAGAATGATGATGCCCCATCATCTGTTTCGGAATTGAAAAAACCTTTCTTTTCCAAATACTTTAAATAATTCGTTATTTTCTTGCTTACGCTGTTCCATCTTATTAATTTTTCATTTATTTTTGTCAGCTCTACTATATGATCTCTTGTTTTTATTCCGTTTATTAATAATTCTCCCGTTTGAGATATCAAATTATCCAGAACTCCCGTATCTACTCTTAATGTTTTTATCTCCTGTATATCCAGTTCATACAGGTTCTTTTTTATATTTGAATAGTTATCCTGTGAAAGCACTTTGTTTTCTTCGGCTATTTTTATTTTTGTTGATTTATCGGATATTCTGTTCATATCTTCGATTATGTTCAATCTTTGTAACAGAAGTTCCAAATTGCTCAGTTTTTCGGTTTTATCATTTTCTACTATTTCTCTTATAAAATTAATACTTTGAAGTATTACTATATAACAATCATTGTTTAAGGCTGAGTTCTTATATCTGAATATATCTAAAATATTTAATATTTTGGATAATAACATACTTATATGGTTATTCTCAGTGTTTTCTGCAATTTTCTTCAATAAATCTTCTATCTTTGAAATAACCTCTTTATTAATTTTTGCTTCAGGCAAATTTGTAATGATTTTATCCAATTCATTTATTGTCTTGTTATCTTTATTATTAACTTCGGATTGTTTCGGAACCGTTACTCTTACTGCCTTTGTATTTTCAGTCGTTATTTTTAACTCTTTATTTAAATTATATATATCTTTATTTAAATTCGTTATTTTATCTTTTATTATTTTTAAATCGTAATTATTATTTTCAGCCAAATAATTTAATATACTTGAAATTCTTTCTTTTATATTATTATATTCGGTTTGTGAAAATATATCCGATAATTGTTTTAAATTCTCGGTTATTACAAGTATGGAATCCTCAATATTTTCCATAATATCATCTTTTTCGGTCACAAATAATAACTCAAGTATTATCGCTTTTATATCCATAATCTTTTTTGTTATGTAATCATGAGCTTTTTGGTGTGAATTATTTTCCCTTAACCCTTTATTTTCAAATGATATAAATTCCGATAACCGATTTATTAAAACCAAAATATTTTCATCATGATAATCATTTTGCAATTCTACGGATTTTTCAACCGACTTACTCAATGTATCAAAAACTTTATATATTAATTGAAACGCTTCTGCGTTTATTGTTATATCATCCCTTTTCCAATATGACAAAACATCTTCTAACTTATGCGACAGGTCTTGAATACTGTTAAATCCCAGCATTCTTGATGCACCTTTTAACGAATGCGTCAGCTGCAAAAGCTTCTTCAAAGGAGTCTTATCTTTAGGATTTTTTTCAAATTCCATAAATAAATCATTAAGACTCTGTATTATTTCTTCGCTTTCCGCTTTATATATATTTAATATTTCCTTTAATTCTTCAGGATTGTATTGCATATATATACCTTATTAATTTGCAATATTATCTTTTATATTAGTGGATATTTCAGAAAATGCTCTGATATTTTCTATATTTTCTTCTAATGTATTTATCGTTTCGGATATACTTTTCTGCATATTCTCTATTACTTCAAGAACATCATTTGTTACGGATTGCTGTTCGGATGAAGAATTAATAATCTCATTAATATCCAAGCCTAAATCTTTAATTTTATTTACAATTACAACTATATTATCACTTATTTCCGAAGCAAATTTAACACCGTCTTCTATCTCTTTTGTACCGTCTTCGGTGGCTATAATCGTAGAAGAAGTTGTTTGTTCAATCTCTGTTACCAATGAAGTAATCTTGTTTGTAGCCTGTTTTGATTCATCTGCCAGCTTTCTGATTTCGCCTGCAACTACTGCAAATCCTTTTCCGTATTCGCCTGCACGTGCCGCTTCTACTGCCGCATTTAAGGCCAGCATGTTAGTCTGCTCCGATATGTTTTCTACTATGTTTACGGTTGAACCTATTTGTTTGATATAATCCGTTAATTCTATAATAAGTTCAGCTATTGTTTGTACTTTATGCTTTAAATTTTGCATCGTTTGGATGTTATCATTTAGCAATTTTGACTCTTTTCCCGTATTTTCATAAGTATCCTGCAGCCTTGATGATAACATTTGTGTTCTTTCTTTTGTCTTTATTGTTTGATTTTTTACGGTCTTGGTCGTTTGTACTACTTTACTTAACATTTCCGTATATTTATGCGTTAATTGCCTTTGTTTTTCACTAAGCTGCAATACTTTTACGGATATCTTCTGGAACTCCTTTAACTCGTTATCTATTAATTTATCCATCGATTTTACCAAATCACTTCTTGAGAATTGGTATTGTACATAATAAACCAATAATGTCGCTATCGCCGATATTATCATTATTGTTTTATTCTCTATAAATATTAATATTGCGACTATTAATATTGTTACACAGCCCAATATTATTGTATCTTTTATATTTTTCTTAGCTAATCTGTTTATTAAGCTTATATCTCTTCCCGTCATATTCTCTCCTTTTATGGAACAATTATAGTCCATATTTTGTATTTTTTAATCATTAATATATAGTATAATTATTATAAAGGTTAAGTGAAAAATGAACAATAATTATTCTATTCAAACTTTTATATCAAATAAACTCGCTAATGATAACTATATGATTTTCAGACTTACTTCCAATCTGTATGCAATTAATATTAAATACGTATTGGAAATAATGAATATACCCGCTATGGAAATTCCCGAAACCATGCCTAAAGGTATTATCGGTATGTTTGATTATAATTCCTCTATTATTAAAGCTGTCGATTTATGTCCGTTCTTAGGTTTTGATACCCCTCATTTTAATATCTCCGACAGAATTATTATTGTCGTTTCTAATCAGGAATGCTTTGCTATCCACACCGAAGAAATTGAAAATATTACTCAATTTGACTCCGATAAAATTCAAAAAATCCCCTATGATAATGAACATTCTCTGCTTAAATACGTTTATAAAACCGACGATTCCGTTATTAATATTATTGATATTAATGAATTAAAAAAATTAATTTCCATCAATATTTCCGTTCCTTCATCCGTTAATTATAAAAGTCTTTTCCCTGATGATGAAAAATCTTTTCAATTGCTTAAATTCAGAGCCGAAAAACATAAAATCGTTCGTGATTCCTTCTCTTTTCCCGTTGATTTAAATTCCAACAATCAATACATTCTTTTCACTTTGGATAATCAAAATTATTTTCTTGATTTAAAATACATTAAAGAATTAATTTCGGTTAAAAGACTTAATATTACTCATTTACCATACGTGCAAAACTACATTTCAGGAATTGTCAGTATCCAAGGCGAAATTCTTGTTGTTGTTAACCTGAAAAAATTCTTAAATTTTAAATCCGATAACTCCATTGAAGCTACTAAACTAATCGTTGCAGAAGGTAAAAATTTTAATATCGCTTTTCTTGTTGATGATATTAAATACATTAAAAACCTTAAAAATATTAACCCTTCTAAATATAACAAGTCCTCTTCCAATTACATTCTCTCGGAATTCGTGGAAGAAGATGTATTATATAATATTCTTAATTTCGAAAAAATTATCAACGATGAAAGAATTTTTATTGATATAGCTTAAGTTAAATCTATACATTCAAGTTCGGGATACTTCTCACTCAGCATTTTGTACTCTTCTTCCGTTAAATGAGTATCCTTTATTGATTTAACCATATTCTTATAATATTCATTCTTATATTCATCTTTTATCATACTGTAATAATACAGTATATTATGTATTTTATATGTTAAGAAATCATTTCTTAAAGGTGTAAATGTATTGGTTTCTTTCATTAAATTTTCAACTATATCAAATATTTTAATATGATCAATAAGCCTTCTGTTATTATCGGTCAGGACAGAACCCTCTCGATTATACCTGTATACGTAAAGTTTCTCTCTTATAAAAAACATTCTTTCCGCTGTTAATAAAGTTCCAAATATTACCTTATGATCCTCAAAATCAAGCCCCTCGGCAAAATTTATGTTATTTTTATCAAATAACTCTTTTGTATACAGCTTATTCCAAACACACATAGGATATTGAAACGGAGATAAATCACGCCAGTTAAATACTCTGTCATCTATTATATGTTCAAAATTCGCATCAACAAAATACGGAAAAGGAGCATTTACTCCGTTCTTTTCATCGTATCCGTCAGGCATGCACATTATTATATCTAAGTTTTTTTCTTTTATTTGGTTATAAAGTATTTCAAACATATTAGGTTTAACCCAGTCATCAGGGTCAACAAAGCCTATACATTCGCCCGTAGCTAATCTTAATCCGTCATTTCGGGCAGCTCCGGTTCCTTTATTTGATTTATGTACTACCTTTATTCTGTTATCTTTTTGTTTATATTCTTCTAAAATGTCATAACTGTCGTCGGTTGAACCGTCATCTATACATATTATTTCTATTTCTTTTAATGTCTGATTTATAAGGCTGTCAAGTGATTGTCTTAAATATTTACCCACATTATATATAGGCAGTATAACAGATACTTTTGGTCTTTCCGTAGCGGTAGGCGTATTATTCGTATCGGATGTTTTTATTTCCGTTATTTTTTCTTTTTTTTCGTTTATGTGGAGTTTTTTACTTATTTTATCCTGAAGTTTGGCTATTTTTTTATACGGTTTAAGCAGTTTTTCATAATACTCTTTTTGTTCAATAATATGAATGCTCAAGGCTTCTTCTTTTACTTTAAATTTATCTTCCTGAGCTTGAAGCATTTCCTCGTAACCCTTGGTTAGAGCAGCTATTTGCTTTTTTAAATTCTCCTGATGCCAGCTTTCCGTTTCACCTTTTCTTCTTATTATTTCTTCCTCGTACCAATTTTTCATTGATTCCATTTCGGATAGATAATATTGTTTTTGTTTTTCCAAATCGTCTACATTTTTTACGTCAAAATATGATTCTAATTCTTTTATTTTTTCCGACTGTTTATTTTCGAAATCTATTCTTATTCTTTCTTTTTCATATTCAAATTTGGATTTCAAAAGTTCGATTTTACTTTCATAAAATCTTTTTAAAGATTCAATATCCTGATGGTATTGCTTTTCCAGTTTTATTAATTCTTCTTCATTATCTGACATTATTTATAAACCTAATTTTTCTTATTCAATCTTTTTATTTTATTTTTTATTTTTTCAATCAAAGTGTAAACCTTTAATAATATTTTAACCAATAAAAAATTATTTTCATAATAATATTTTTGGTTTTGTAACGAAAGCTCATAATGATTTTTTTGTTCCTGAAGCTTCCATTCGTAGTCGGCAGTAAGCTTTTCGGTAGTCTGTCTTACGGATTCGGCCTGCCACGCTTTCAGTTCATATTCCTGATTTGTCATGCGGTTTTGATAATCCGTTATTTCAGCTTGATGAGCTTCTTCCTTATCTTTTATTATCTCCTGCTGTTTTTGCATATCTTCGTCATAATGATTTTGCCACCATGCTGTTAAATCTTTTTTCTCCTGTTCGGCCTTTATGCTGTATTCATCCCAGTATTCATGAATTTTTCGCATACTCTCATTATGTTCGTGTTTTATGGTCTTAATTAATTTATTTGATGTTTTATATTTTTCTATTAAAAATTGCCAAAATCCGTAATATGTTCTATCCAGTACATTACAAAATTCGTCATAACAATAGCTCGTATCAAGTTTTAGTTTTTCCTCTTCGGTTAAATCAAAACTCTCAAAAAATTTCTTCATGCTTGAATAATAATCTTCATAATATTTATCTTCCAATACGGTGTATCTGTGGAAAATATCGTCTATCATCCAACTTATTATATCTAATTTTTTTTCTTTATAAAAATCTGCAGTTTGCAATATTTTATACGTGAGTTCAACCATCGGAATACGGTCATATACTTTTTTATCGGAATTCTGCATTGTTGAATATATTCTGTTTTGCCTGTAATAATACATATTTTCCCATAAAATATTGACTCTTTGAGCTTTTAAGTAAGTTTCAAAGAAAAACGGCAAATCTTCATATATATATCCGTTTTGAAATTTCGCATTGATTTGTCTTAAAAATTCCCTTTTATAAATTTTATTCCAAAGAACCACATTGATATTTAATATTTCATCTTTTGTATCGTTAGGATGAAAGACTCTGTCTTTGAAGTTTTCAAGCGGCATTAAACCGTAATAGTCGTCTGAATAAGTATTTTTTTCTTTATCATCAAACAGAAGCGCACGGCACATGGTAATATCCGTATCATCTTTTTTTGCCGTATCGTACATTTTTTCGAACATATCAAGTTCGACTCGATCATCGGAGTCAACAAACCCTATATATTCGCCTTGTGCCTCATCAAGTCCTAAATTTCTTGCATACGACTGCCCTGACGGCTCTTGGGTATTTAATATTTTTATTCTTTCATCATTGCTCTTGTATTTTTCTACAATATATTTTGAACCGTCCGTCGAGGCATCATCAATACATATTATTTCTATATCCTTAAGCGTCTGATTAACAAGCGAATCAAGACACTCCGAAATATAATTTTCTACGTTATGAAACGGTACTATTATTGTTACTTTAGTCATCTTCGTTAAATTTCTCCAATTCGGAAAATTTAAATGGAATTTTAAATTTTAATTTTCTTAAAATACTCGCATAAAGCTTATCTTCACTATAGTATATATCAAACAACCACGGTCTTTTCTTTATTTGTAATTTATGCTCTTTATATTTTAGCGTAAATTTATCATTTTCATAATACAAAATTTCCATCGTTTTATACATTAATTTAAGTCTGTATTTTTGAAATTCATAATATAAAATATTCCCCTTAATTAAACTCTTAAAGAAGAAATAATTCCATCTGAATTTACCGTGAACTATTTCCGGCGGGAAAAGTTCTTCTTTTACCAATGAACTTTCCTTTATAAGTTTTTTCGCAAATTTATATTTGTAAATAAAGTTAAGATTTTCAAATCGGGATAAAATATCTTCAACTTTTTTCTTGAAGAAAACATATTGAATATCTTTATAATCAGGCAGGTCTTTAATGCTGTTATACATAAGCTCGGTTACGTCAATAATATCAAGGAATTGCATACCGCCTTTTTTAATAATGGAGCCTTTTCGGTTTGTTCTGTAAAAATATAAATAATCTCTTACAATAGAAACCCGTTTTGTTTTAAAGAAGATGGAAAAGAAAAACGGGCCATCCTCAAAGATTAAGCCATCGGGAAACCATGCATTACATTCATCTATAAAGCTTTTGCGATAAAGCTTGTTCCATGCCATAACGCATACATCCATTAAATACGGTTTAACTTCTTTGTACGAAAAATCTCTGTTATCCAAATGCCAGTCAAAGAAATCTAAGGTATAATACGGGTTTGAATCATCTATTTTCTGCTCCGTTTCGTTAAACTGATGAACTCCGCATATAGCTATATCGGTATTGAATGAGGTAACGCTGTTATACAGTTTTTCAAGCATAGTATTTTCAATCCAGTCATCACCGTCAACAAAACTGTAGAACTCACCTGTTGCAACTTTCATGCCTGCATTTCTGGCTGATGATAAGCCTCCGTTTTCTTTATCTACTATTTTTATTCTGGAGTCTTTATTTGCGAATATTTCTAATATTTTTCTTGATTTATCGGTTGAACCGTCATTTACACATATAATTTCTATATTTGAAAAAGTCTGATTTAATATACTTTCCAAACAAGTATATAAATATTTTTCTATATTATAAACAGGTACTATCACTGATATTATAGGCTTTTTCATATTTTACTTCTGTTCCAGTTTAGAAAATTCGAATTTGAAATTAAATTTAAATACACTAAATAATACTACGTATAATCTGTCATTAGCATACCAAATATCGTAAAGATTAGCTCTTTTTTTCAATCTCCATATTATTTTTCTGTATTTTAAATAATATATATTTTCTTCGGTATACAAAATTTGCATTATTTTATACATTGCAGCCACTTGAAATTTTGATAAGTAAAAACTGAAAATACTGCTTTTATCCCTTATTTCAAAAATATATCTGTGTGTCATAACTGCTTTTTGTTTTATTACATCGAAATCGAAAATTTTAGGATCAAACAGAAATTCTTTTTCCTTAAGTTTTTTCGCAAATTTTCCTTTTAGAAAAATGTCTATTAATTCGTAACGATAAACTATATCGGCAGCTTTTCTGCAATAAAATTCGTTTTTTATCTGCTCGAAAAATGGTAAATCCTTTATGGAATTATACATCAATTCAACTACATCAATAATATCAAGGAACTGTTTTCCGCCTTTTTTAATAATAGAACCTTTTCGGTTAATTCTGTAGTAATATAATAAATCTCTTACAAGAGAAACTCGTTTCGTTTTAAAGAAAATAGAAAAGAAAAACGGGCCGTCCTCAAAGATTAAGCCGTCGGGATACCAAGCATTACATTTATCTATGAAGCTTTTACGATAAAGCTTGTTCCATGCCATAACACATACATCCATTATGAAAGGTTTTACTTCTTCATAATAAAATGGTCTGTTATCAAAACTCGCATCAAAGTATCCCAAATTAAAATATTTATCATCATCTACAAGTCTTTTATTTGTTTCGTCATATTGGTGAACTCCGCATATTGCTATATCTGTGTTTAATTTTGTTATATTATCATACAGTTTTTCAAGCATGGTGATATCAACCCAGTCATCACCGTCGATAAAACTGTAGAACTCACCCGTAGCTACTCTCATGCCTGCATTTCTGGCAGAGGATAAACCTCCGTTTTTTTTATTTACTATTATTATTCTTGAATCTTTTTTCTTATATTTCTCTAATATTTTTCCTGAGCCGTCTTTTGAACCGTCATTTACACATATTATTTCTATATCGGTGAAAGTTTGATTTATTATGCTGTCCAAACAGTTTGACAGATATCTTTCTACATTATAAACGGGTACTATTACTGATATTTTTGGCATTTATTTGTTCTCTGTTTTTTTAGTATGTTTTTCTATTATTTTTATAATCGGAGATTTAATTTCTTCTCTGATATTTTTTTCCAAGATTTCTATTTGTGATTTTAATTCAAGAACCTGTTCTTCATTTTTCTTTTGCTGTTTTTCAAGAACGCTTAAAAATTCTGCTTTTATTTCCTGAATTGTATTTGCACTATTTTGTTTTTCTTCTTTTATTATATTTTCCAGATTATTTATTATTGCATTAAATTTGTTTTCAGTATCCTTAATAACAGCGGATGCACTGTTGAATTTATTATTCAATTCGGATTGGAGGTATGCAAATTTTTCTTCACCCGAATTTATTAATTTATCCGTTGTTTCTTTTATATTTAATTGTTCCTGAGTCAATTGTGAAAAATTATCATTTAATACATAAGATAAATCTTTTATATCGTTATATAAACCGGAGGTTTTTTCCTGTAATTGCTTTGAAAACTCATTTTTTAATCCGTCCGATACATCATTTGTATATTGCAAATTTTTATTGATTTCGTCATAAATTTGCTGCTGACCGTAATCGGATTGGCTTTTAAGATTATTTATATCATCGTTGATTTTGTTTCTTAAAGCTTGAATTTGAATAACCGAATTCTGTTGATTTTCAGCCATTTGTTCATAAATTTTGCCTAATTTTCCATCGGTATCACCTTCAATGTATGCCTTTTGAGTAAATATTTCATCTCTTAAATCATTAGCACTTTGTTTAAGTGAGTTTTCAAATTCTGATTTGGTATCTTCAAGTTCTTTTGTTGTTCCTTTTGCTATTATTTCAAGATTTTCCTGTGCGGAATTTACTATAGAATCTATATATTCATATATTTGAGATTCTTTTTCAACTAATGAATTTTTTTCTTCTTTAATCTTATTTTGCTGAATAGCAATACTTTCTTTAAATTTTGAAATTTCATCGGAAATTTCCAAGAATTTATTGTTTGCCGAGGTTGACATGGTCTTTGAAGTAGCTGATACCGTAGTTATTAATTCGGATTTTAATGTTTCTTTTGCTTCTTTTATTTGGCTTTTTAATAAATCTCTGAGCGTTTGTTCCGAGTTAGATATACTTTTTATTGTTTCTAATTTTAAATTATCGACTTCATCATTTGTATAGCTGTAATTTCTTGTTATCTCTTCATAGACTTTTTTTATATCTTCTTTATGTTCATTGTCTTTTTCGTTTATATAGTCATAACTTTTTGTAATGTTATCATAAACTTCATTTATTTTATTATCTGTGTCGGTATTGATGGAAATAGTATTATTTCGAATTTTTTCATCAAATTCTTTTATTAAGCCTTCTTTCAGTTCTTCATTTTTATCATTAGTAAAATCATAATTTCTCGAAATCTCTTCATACACTTGAGAGATTTTTTCATCAACCTGAGTGTTAAAGTATTGCGAATTATTTTTTATTTCTTCGGTTAAACTTTCTTTCAGCTCATCATTTTTTTGATTGGTATATTCATAATTTCTGGTAATCTCTTCATATACTTTTTGGATATCTGTTTTTACTTCATTATCTTTTTCATTGACATAATCATAAGTTTTTGTAATTTCTCCGAAAACTGATGAAACTTTTTCATCAATTTGGCTGTTAAAGTATTGCGAATTATTTTTTATTTCTTCGGTTAAACTTTCTTTCAGCTCATCATTTTTTTGATTAGTATATTCATAATTTCTGGTAATCTCTTCATATACTTTTTGGATATCGGATTTTACTTCATTATCTTTTTCATTGATATAATCATAAGTTTTTGTAATTTCTCCGAAAACTGATGAAACTTTTTCATCAATTTGGCTGCTAAAATATTGCGAATTATTTTTTAAATCTTCGGTTAAATTCTCTTTCAGCTCATCATTTTTTTGGGCGGTGTAATCATAATTTTTGGTGATTTCTTCATAAACAAGACCAATTTTTTTATCTGTTTCGGCAGTAATATCTATAATTGCATTTGTAACTTGATCATTTGTATATTTCTTTAAATCACGTCTGATTTCTATATTATTTTGCTTCAAATAATCATTGCTTTTATCAATATCGACATATACATCGCAAATTTTTTTGCCTGCTTCATCAAGTGTGCCTTTACTTGTTTTTTTAATATAATCATAAACATCTTCAAAAGATTTATAAATCTGGGTAAATTTAACGTTTAAAACTCCGGCTGAAATGGTTTTTGATTCGAATAATTTTTCCATTTCATGAAAATCTGTATAATTGTTAAATATTTTTTGATTAAAGTCTTCATAAGTATTATCCATTACAAGATTATAGCCGTTAAAATGGTAAAAATTACTCCAATAAGGACTCGTCGGATCTTCTATCTTCAAATATGTAAAAACTTTTTTCATTAAGAAAAAGAATTCTTTATGAAATTTATCTTTTAAAAGAACATATCTGTGGAATAAATCCTCAACAATCCAGCCTTGAACTTGCTTTTTAATTTCTTCAAAATACGGAACCGATTTGATTTTTTCGTAAGTCAAAACAACCATAGGCGGTCTGTCTAAGATTTTATTGTTAAAGTGCTGCATTGTAGAATTCTTACGATTAATTCTATAATTGTACAAACTTTTCCAAACAATACTTAATCTTTTTGCAGGCAGATAAGTGCCGAAGAAGAACGGTAAATCTTCATAAATATATCCTTCAGGAAATCTTTCGCCTGTATTTAGAAGATATTCTCTTTTATAAACCTTATTCCAAAGTGCAACGTTAATGTTTAATAAATCATTTTTTGTATCTTCCGCTGCAAATACCGAATCTACAAATAAACCTAAACAAGCTAAAGAATAGTAATCCGAGCTTGAATATTTTCCGTTCATATCATCATATTCACGAACCTGACACATTGTGATATCAGAATCCGTTTGGACAGCTTTTTCATATAAAAGACTGTACATATCTTTTTCTATGAAGTCATCAGAGTCAACGAAACCTATATATTCACCTTTCGCATTATCTATACCGATATTTCTGGCATGACCTTGCCCTTGCCTGTACTTTATATCAATTATTTTTATTCTTTTATCTTTTTTTGCAAAACTCTCCGCTACATTTCTGCTGTTATCGGTAGATGCATCATTAATTAAAATTATTTCTATATCATTTAGTGTTTGAGATACAACGGAATTAAGACATTCTTCCAAATAGTCTTCAACATTAAAAAACGGAATTATTATGGACACTTTTGGAGCAGCTGCTTTTACTTTAGCTTTGTTTTTTTCTTTTGTTTCAGCTTTAGTAACAGCCTTAGTTTTGGCTTTAGTACTTGCCTTTACTTCTGCTTTTATTTCTGCTTTAGCTTCAATTTTAGTATCGGCTTTAGCTTTAGCTTTCCTCTTTGTACCTGTTTTTTCCTCAGCTTTTATTTTAGTTTTATTTTTATCTTTTTGTTGAGTTTTTTCTGTTTTGTTAGTTTTGGGCATTTTCTTTTTTTCCGTTTACTTCTCTGTTATTTTTTTATCTCATTCCTTATTTCATTAATTTTTTGTTCAATATTGTATTGGAGCTCTTCTTTTTCTTTATTTAACCTATCGTTAAATTCTTTGTATAATTTTGAAATCTCATCATAGAAAACAGATGAAAGATTATTAATTTGAGAATATAAATTATCGGCATTATTTTTGTCGCAAACATTTATATCCGAATTTTCCATAGGCTGACCCGATGCTATTAATTCCATCTTAGCTTTTAATTCGTCAACTTGAACATCAATAACCCGCTTAAGATTAACATATCTTGTCACCATTTCCTTTTCCATCTCTTCGATTTTTTCCATAGCCGGATTTTGGATTGTATCTATTGCATTATAAACTGCTTGTAATTTATTTTCTATTATTTGATTTATATACTCATTATTTTTGGTAATAGCTTCATAAACATTATTGATATCAGCGCCTTTCAGGTTTATTTCGGATTTTATATAATCATAAACTTTTTCTATATCCAAATAAATTTTGTGTATTTCTTCATCGGTATGTTTTTTTTGTTCGACTTCAAAGTTATAAGCATTTTCATTGATTTTATTTTCCCGTTCGTAGAATAAGTTTTCCAGTTGATTAAATCTGCATAAAAGCGTATAAGATTTATTTTCAATGTTTTCGTTATTGATTTTATAAAAATTATCCCACTCATTATGTAAGACAGTCTTTTCTTTTTCAAAATCAGCTCTTAACTTTTTTATTTCTTCTTCAACTTTTTCCCGTACTTTATAATTTAGAATATCCGAAATTTCATCAATATTTTCAAGGTATTCTGCTCTATATAAGTGATTGCTTAACAATTTGTTTTTCTGTTTTGTTACTGCCTCAAAATATAAATTTTTGATTAAATCTATATCTATCGGCTTTATTTCATCAATAAATATTACAAAATCACCGCTTGCTAACCCCATTCCTATTTTTTTGGCATATTCAATATCATTTTCAACAGGAATATTTATTAATTCTATTCGCTTATCGTTCAATGAATATTTTTTAACAATATCTTGAGCATTGTCTTTTGATAAATTATTAATACATAAAATTTCTATGTTTGAAAAAGATTGATTAACTACCGTGTCTAAACATTCTTCCAAACCCTCACTACTATTATAAATTAATATTATTGATATCTTGGGATTATTCATTATCTTCTCTTTTCGGGTTTCGCTTTCAATTTATCGAGCAGTTTTTCAAGCGGACTTTTCTTCATTTCTCTGATTTTCAAGTTCATTTGTTCTAACTGTTTTTCCATTGCTATCAGTTTTTTTTCATACTTTATTCTCTGGGTGTTTATTTGATTTTCAAATTCGGATTTCATATTTTCCAAATTCTTATTCTGTTCCGAATTTGTATTATTAATATTATTATTTATATCTTTTATCCTGTTATTCAGAGTATTTTCATCTATTTTTCCATTCAATGAAGCTTTCAGATTGTTTATTTCTTCATTAAATACTTCACTGTTTTTGTACAATCCGCCGATTTTGTTATTTATGGTATTTTCTATGGATGAAGAAGCTTCACAGATTTCTTTAAATATTCTTGCATTCTGTTCGTTTGTGTATGCAGCAATTTCATTAAATCTTAAATCGTTTTCTCTGTTTATTTGTTCTCGAGTATTATTGACTTTTTCATCTACAAGATTTTTTACATTGTTAATCTGCGTATCCGTATAATAATATAATTCGTTTGTTCTGTTGTTTATCTGTTCTTGTACGTTATTATTTACGTTATTTATTTCATCTTTAACACTGTTAACGGATTTTTCTATTATTTCATTTTGTTTATCTTCCGATATTTGAACCAAATATTCCGTAAATTTATAGTTCTTGTCTATTTCTTCTCTAACGGCATCTATTTTTTCATCGGTTTGAAGCGTAAATTTTTCTATCCTGTTTTTCAAAATTTCTTCAAACAGACTGTTTTGACATTCAGCCAATTTTTCTATATTAGTATATTTTTCTTCTAAATCTTTTAATGAAATTGTATTTTCATAATTGTCATGACTTAATCTGTCATTTATTTCTTTTATAAAGGTTTTAGCTTCTTCACTTAATTTCTCGGTATATTTATAGTTTTTAGTTATTTCTTCATAAATAAGATTAACTTTTTCATCTATATCCGTAGTTAATTTGTATTCTGTATCTTTTTTCTCTTCTTTTATGTATTCATAAACTTTCTCGAAATCATCATAGGTATCTTCTTTTTCTTCTTTTATGTATTCATAAACTTTCTTAAAATCATCATATATCTTAGACAATTTAATATCCGTATCGGCATTTATTGTTCTTTCAAGAGTATTAACGTAAGTATATGCACTGTTTAAATCTTTATAAGTTTTTTGTAAATCATTATCTGTAGTCATTAACACGATATTTGTTTTTTTACCTCCAACATTATTTTTTAAGTATTTCCCTGATGAGTTTAATCTGTATTCTATTTCTTTGTTCTTCCATGGCGTATAACTTAAATAATGATAATAAATATCATAAATTACATGTTCAAAGCTTATTATCCATGGTTTAAATCTTCCTGCTAAATGTATTATCTTGCAATCGGGAAGTGATTTGCTATCTATGTCTTCATATTGAAAATATTGAAAATTCCATTGTCTGTCTATTTCTTTTATATTATCCTTCAATACAACATTTACAACATCCTGATCATGCCAGAGAATTTTATCTTTATTGTTTTTAATGAATTCAAAGCATTTTGAAGAAATATCATTTTTTCTCCAAAAATCAAGATTCATTAAGGTTACACCTGCATTATAATATTTATTTATACCCAGTCTTTTTGCATTGCTGTTATATTCAGCATCAAGAACCATTGCATTTGCATAATCCGTTATATCAGTATTATATAAATCCCAAAGCGAGCCTCTTGCTAAGATATCACAGTCTAAATATAATACTTTATCAAGGTTTGGAAACAATTCGGAAAGTTTTAACCTAAAATATGTAGGAACAGTAATGAATAATTCTATGTCATCTTTCATACTTCTAGTTTTTACGGGACAGTTTTTAAATTCTTCGGCATTTATCGGTATATAATTTATATTAAAATCTTTAACGGATTTTAAAGAATTTATCTTTTCCTTATCCTCATCAATTAAACCCCCGTCAAGAATATAAAAATTAAAATTATCCCGAATATCTGAATTAGCCAAAATAGAAACGATAGAAACCGCCAATAACTCGGCATAATTAGAATCTGAACTGTAACATATATTATATTCGTGCATAAACATATCCCAATTTCTCTTCTTTGATTGTACAATAAGATTAAAAAAAAGAATATATTTTAAGTTACAATAATTAAAGTATTTAAAAAAAATGCCGAAAACATGGTAAAAAAAGGTAGAAAAAAATGTCAGCTGTAGAAAATGACATAGATTTAAAGAAAGTAGGTTTGGAATTAATGTTCCTGACTCCCGAAAAATGCTCACGTGAGGGCGGTATTTCGGCTGTTGAACTTTCCAAAGCACTCGAAATGCCTCTTGATACAGTTAAGAAAAAATTAAAAATACTTTTAGATAAAGAAATAATAAGAGTATATGGTATTAATCCCAAACTTTGGAAATTTGATGAATTCAAATTCCAAAAGATGGATGAAGATGATGAAGTTTACAGGCTTCTTTGTAATTTTGACGACGTCGATTTTGACAGATATTTTTCTTATAACTGATAATATTAATCTTTAGGTCAATAAATATAAATCCATAGACTATACTATTAATGTTAAATGTTCTCTAAAATACTCTTTGTATGGGGATATTAATTTATTATGTCAAAAAATAATTATATAACCGAAAAATCTTCTATATCCGTTTCAAGGCAGTATTTTGAGCAGGCTCAAGAGCTTAGTGCCTTGAACAGGCATAAAGATGCTCTGGACAAATATCTTTATTCTTTGTTAATGAATAAAGAAAATCCCGATGCATACTTAGGTTTAGCTATTTCATATAAAAATCTTCAAAATTATAATAAAGCTATTATTAATTTAAAAAAAGCGGAAAAATTTCAACCTTCCAATTTTACGGTACAAAAAGAACTTGCTTTATGTAATATTATTATCGGTAATTTTCAAGACGGCTTAAAATATCTTATTAATTCAATAAAAATCGAACCTGATAATGTTGATTTACAAATGCAGCTCGCTTTGGTTCACGAAATGATTGAAGAAGAAGATATGGCACTTATGATTTATCAAAAAATTATCGAAAAAAATCCCGATTATATCAGAGCCTATATTCAAAAAGCCACTTTATATATGTATCTTCAGGATTATTTGAATTCGGTTAAACTCTTCCGAAAAGTATTGCAGCTCAACCCAGAATATTACAGAGCCTGCCTTGCAATAGCTATCTGCTATGATAAACTCGGTAATTCGGCTTCCGCATTAAGATATTATAAAAAGTATATTAAGTTTTCTTTAAATACCGAAAATAATAAGGAAATTTTACAGCGTATATCTTTAATGAGCAACCGGCAGAAAAAAGCAAATTATTTAAAAATAGTTTAAACCGATTTGATTATTGAAAATCTTTTTGATAAATTACAAAAAAAGAGCAATGGATATGAATGAAAAATTAGATATTGTAACAATAGGCGAAAGTCTTATAGAACTTTCCACAAGCGAAAGCTTAAAAAATGCTGAAAGCCTTCATAAATATTATGGCGGAGATACGCTCACTACAGCAATAACCGCTTTAAGACTCGGTTCAAAAGTTGGTTTTATTTCGAAGATAGGCATGGACTGTTTCAAGGATTATCTTCTTGAAAGTTGGCTTGAAGAAGGGCTTGATATCTCTCAGGTTAAACCCGATAAAGGTACCAACGGTTTATATATGGTCGCAAAAAACAAAGACTGCAGTTATAAAGAATTTTCCTTCTACAGAAAAAAAACGGCAGCCTCTAATCTTTCTATTGATGACATTTCTCCCGATTATATTCTTAATTCTTCAATACTTTACACAACAGGACTTACTCAATCACTTTCGATATCCGCACGGGAAGCCGTTAAAAAAGCTTTTGAAATCGCTAAATCCAATGGCGTTACTACCGCCTACGACCCTAATTATACTTCCCTTATTTGGTCGGAAGATGAAGCTAAAGAAGCTTATGACGATATTGCCGAATTCATTGATATTCTCTTTTTAAATGTTAAATATGACTCTAAAATTATTATTGACTCAGAATCAATTGATAATACCATTAAACATATTTGGGATAAAGGAATATCAACCGTTATAATTAAATCATCATCAGAAAAAGGCTATTATACAGGCTATAACGGAAAAATAGAATTTGTTAAATTTATTAACGAAGATGTAGTTGATGATACAGGAGCAGGAGATTGCTTTAACGGCGGCGTACTTCACGGTATATCTTCAGGCATGTCGCCTTTTAAAGCTGTTAGCCTCGGATCGATTGTCGCCGGACTTCAAATTAAAAAATTCGGCGCTATTAGGTCTATTCCTTCAAAAGAAGAAGTTTTTCAAATTTTTAAAGGGCAAAATGATTAAAAATATTTGTATTTCGGGTTATTACGGCTTTGATAATTTCGGTGATGAAACCATTTT
The DNA here is from genome assembly GCA_947624665.1 of Candidatus Gastranaerophilales bacterium. GTDB lineage: Bacteria > Cyanobacteriota > Vampirovibrionia > Gastranaerophilales > Gastranaerophilaceae > Avigastranaerophilus. Next base: position 3,839 of record CANQLK010000007.1, on the reverse strand, counting down.
AAAAATACTTATCGAAAATCTTAAAAAATTTAAAAGCTGCCCTAATATTACCGTTTTTTCCGCTAACCCTTCAAAAACAACGGCGCTATACGATAACGTAAGAAGTATAAAAACTTTTGATATTCCTTCCGTTATTAAAGAACTTAAAAATTGCAATTGCCTTATATCAGGCGGCGGAAGTCTGCTTCAGGATAAAACAAGTGCTAAAAGTTTATTATATTACTTATTTGTTCTATTTTGCGCTAAATTTTTCCGTAAAAAAATTATTATTTTTGCTCAAGGTATAGGCCCGATTAAAAATAATCTGTTAAGATTTTTAACAATATTTATTCTTAAACGTGCCGATTTTGTTTCTGTTAGAGATGTTAACAGCTTTGATTTCCTTAAAAAATATAATACTAATTCACTTCTCTGTGACGATCCCGCTTGGAATATTAATATTGACGGTATTCAAAAAACGGATAAACTGGGTATTCAATTACGTAAGTTTGACGGAATTAATTCGGACTTCCTTTGCAGCCTTGCTCAAGGAATTAACAAATATTACTCTCATAAAAACATTTGTATTTTCTCACTTCAAAACAGTCTGGATTTAGAAATAAGTAATGAATTTAAAAATATCATTAATAAATTAAATCCCGATATAAAAGTTGATGTGATTGAAAATACTTCAAATGATGAAGTTATTAAAAATATTGCTCAAATGAATGAACTTATTGCAATGAGATACCATGCCTGCCTTATCGCAATAAAATCAGGAGTCAAAGTTCTTCCAATTTCTTATGATATAAAAGTAAAAACACTTTCAGACAGCTTCAAGCTTGATTATATTGATATTTTGAACCCGAAAGATATCGAAAGCAAACTCAAAGACTTTTCCCTAAAGGATATAGAATATGACACTGATAAAATATCAAAATTAAAATTTGATTTTGAGAAATTAGAACAAGTTCTATAATTTATGATTTACACCGTAACCGAACAAGGCAAAATCATATTTAACAGGATCATTAGGATCAAATTCTCTTAATTTATCCGTAAGTTCTATAACGCTTTCATAGCCGTTATCTTTTCTTTTCAACAAACCCAATTCCCTGCTTATTTTTGCAACATGAGTATCAAGCGGAATTAATAACTCCGATTTATCAATAAAATCCCATATTCCTTTATCAACTGCACTTTTTCTTACAAACCATCTTAACATCATATTCATTCTTTTTAATGCACTTTTTTTCTTCGGATCGGGTAAAAGATGATAAAATCCTTTTGTAATTTTAATATCGGTTCTTGCATAAAAATAATCAACTACGGTTTGAAACATACCCCAAACATCTTTTTGTACACTATATCCGTATCTGAACATACTCTCAATAGTTTCATTTTCCTTGTACAAACCGTTTAATATCTTCATTATTTGAACTAAATCGCAATTTTTTGAAAATCTGTAATCGCAATCTTTTATATTATTGTCTTTATAATCAAAGTTTTTTATATATTCATAAGGCTTGTTATTCATTAAAGAAAATATATAATTCAATTTTTGAATAAAAACTTCTCTCTTTCCGTATGAAAACATAGAAGCTATAAAACCTGCTATCTCAATATCATTCTTATTTTTAAACCTGTGAATGAATTGAACAGGATCATCTTTTATAAAATTTTTTTTATCGTATTCTTTTGCATAAATGTCTAAAACTATTTTATAAGTCATCTTATATCTCCAAAATATTTTTTAATAATTTGAGAACATTCATCTTCAAGAATTCCGCCTTTAATATTTATATCGCTCTGCATTATTGCTTTCATATCCGACTTGGAACCGAATGCTCCGTTCATAAAATCATAAGCTCCAAAATATACGTTCTTTATTCTTGCCTGTATTATTGCGCTTGCACACATCGGGCATGGCTCTAATGTTACATACAGGTCACAATTATTTAAACGCCAGTTTTTTAGTTTTTTATTCGCTATCTCAATAGCCAACATTTCGGCATGAGCTGCGGTTCTTTGATTTTTTTCCCTCTCATTTACCGCAGAAGCTATTATTTTATCATTCTCTACTATTACAGCTCCAATCGGTATATCTTTTTGAGAGTTTTTAGCAATCTCTATTGCTTTTCTCATATATTTTTCATCCATATTTATTCTTCTTCTTTCCAAATCGGCATAATTACCGTCGCTATAAAAGTATTATTTTCAAACGATTCAATGGTAACAGACCCGTTCATCGCCTCAACAAGTCCTTTTACTATATATAACCCGAGTCCCGTACCTCTTGTCGTTCTTGTTGTCTTATCATCTAAGCGTATAAATTTATCAAATAACGTATCAAGTACCTCTTTTTTAATATAATCCGCATTATTTATTACCTTGATATACGCATTTTTATCGTCATGTTCGGCTTCCAGTCTTATGGCAGTATCAGGATATGCATATTTATTTGCGTTGCTTATCAGGTTTATAATTACCTGCTCAAGCCTGTCTTTATCTGCCAAAATATAAGGAAAATCAGATAAAATGTTATTTTCTGTTTCTCTTTTTTCTATATCTTTTACGGAATATATCGAAGCTTCAATAATATTAATCAAGCTGACAGGCTCAATATTTATATTTAACCTTGCGCCTTCAATATCGGGGATAACAAGTAAATCTTCTATCATTCTTGAAAGACGTTCTGACTGCTGTTTGATTATTAATAATGACTTATGTTTCGTTTCTTCATCTATATGTATATCCGTTCTTAAAAGCCTTGAAGTATAACCCCTGATACTTGTTAAAGGCGTCCTTAATTCGTGACTTACCGTGTCTATTAAGTTTGAACGGAAATTATCCAATTGCCGAAGCTCTTTATTCTTTAATTTTAACTGTTTATATGCCGCATGGATTTCTCCTATCATAGAATTAAATTCTTCTGCCAAAAATATAATTTCTCTGGGAGTAAGAAAATTAATTAACGGGGTTATTTTATGTTTATAATTTCCCTTAGATACTGCTATTATACCTTTAAACAGCTGCCTAATATTTAAATACAAATAAGAACTGTATAACAAGGTTAAAAATATCGTAACGGCCGCTGCTATTAGAAACGCCGCCAGAATTCTAAGTTTTGCTTTGTTAATTGTTGATTTTGTTAATTCTTTTGAGGTGTTTACTATAATAATCAGATTTACATTATCCATTTTTAAATAGACTCTGGGCTGATTTTTTATCTCTCCGAATACAGTAATCATATCATTTACCATATTTACGGGAAGCTGTTTTATACATTTATCAAAATCGGTTTCATTATAATTATGCGAGAATATAAGCTTTCCTTCCCTGTCAACAACATAGACCCTTCTGTCTTTTTCTTCCTCTATATTGTCAAGAATATTATCTTTTATGATTTTGGTATCAATTTGTGCTTTTAAATATTTATCATCGTGGATTTTTTCGCAAAGCCAAAGTTCTTCATTTTTACTGTTGTAATATATCGATTTATTCGTATCAAAATCAGGATGTTCGGACGGTCTTATTATTTCAAAATTTTTAAATGTTTTGGAATTAATGGCTAAATCGTTTAAATATGAATTTTGTTCCGCTTCACTTAAATGACCTAAAGATATTATTATTTCATTCAATCTGCTTTGGTCTGATTTAATAACCGAAAAAATATTATTTTCTATAATCTTGGCAAGCATGGTGGCGGAAACTTGAAGCTCCTGCCTGATTGAGTGTTGGCTCACATTATTTATTACAAACCACGATATCACAGATGGCACAAGTACGCCAATTAATGAAATAATTATAATTTGTTCAACTATTTTTAATCTTTTAAACTTCATACCTGTTCCGTTAAT
>CANQLK010000006.1 GCA_947624665.1 Candidatus Gastranaerophilales bacterium | reverse complement strand
ACATTAATTCTTTACCCTGTTCAAGCGCCAGATTTGCAGTTATCATAGCACCTGATTTAATTGCGGCTTCTGCTACCAGTACACCTTTTGACAAACCCGAAACAATTCTGTTTCTGACGGGGAAATGCCAGCCTATCGCATCAATATCAGGACGATACTCGGTTAGAACAGCACCTCCTTCTTCTATTATTCTGTTGAATAATTTAGCATTTGATTTCGGATACAACCTGTCAAACCCGCTTCCGATGACAGCAATAGTCTTACAATTATTATCCAATGCCGTTTTATGGGCAACCGTGTCAATTCCTTCAGCCAGACCTGAAACTATACATATATTTGTATTAGCGAATCCTTCCAATATTTTTCTGAGATTGATTTTGGCATTTTCGCTTGCCCTTCTGGAGCCTACTACAGCCAATGTTCTATCTAAATCGGATTTTGTGATATCACCCAGCATAAATAAACCCGTAGGCGGATTATCAATGTATCTTAAGCTTTCAGGGTATCTTTCATCCTCGGGATGCAAAAAATCCATTCCTCTTTCTTTTGTATAATCCATACAATCCTGAGGATTTATTGTTCTTTTTTCTTGCAAAAACGAAGCTATTTGACCTTTATGTATCCCCTCAACCTTTGATAATTCCAAAGAATCAGCATTCCATGCCTGTTCTATCGAGCCGAAATGCGAATATAAACAATTAACAAAAACCGATGATATTTTTGTTAAAAACGCAAATGCATACCAATATTTGTCATTATTACTCATAGAAAACAGATAAAATAATTTAGATTGTCCGATTTACAAGATTATGCAAGACAACTTCCGTTTTCTAAAAGTTGCTGACATTGAGTTTTATAATACGCAGCCAAACGGCATGCCAAATCATATTTTTGCTCGAGAATAGAATTATCGGATAGAACCAATTCATCCTCATTTAATGATACACTATCCTGTTCAGCAGCCATATCTTCAATGGAAGGTTTTTTACCGCCGAAAGCTGACGGTTTAATCGGCTGACAACTAACAGATTTAAGCATATTTACAGATTGAATCTTCATAATAACCCCTTGAACAAATTCCACATGCTATGCTAACACAATAATAATTTAATTTCAACTGTTTAATCAGGGGATTTATATAATTTTCTGTCCGATTTTCGCAACATTGAAAAAAACTTACGGTTTGTGCCGTAAGTTTTTTCGTTTAAATTTTATAAAGAATTAAAGTGTTAAAATCCTCCGGTGATATTTTAATGGGGATTTCACGTCCTTGAGTATCTTCCCTGCGTATGTAATAGTATTCTTTAGGCTGATTATTCTCATTGACGGTCATTTTAGCAATTTTATATACCGAATCATCACCTTCACGATTGTTTTTGAATTTTGTACCTTCTTTCAGACCGTGTTTAAGTCCTTGTTTTGCATTAACAATATCGGAATTCAATACGATTCTGTCACTGATACTTCCGTTATTAACGGATGTTTCAGTTGTATTTCTTTGCATTTTCAAGGTATTATGAGTATTGGAGCCTGAAGAATCGTGCAGCGTTATAATAACGGAATCCTTATCGTTATATCTCAGGAATGCCTGTAAATTATCCTTTGCGGATTTTCTTCCGTCCTTAAATGTTGAGATAGGCAGAGTGACTGTTGCACCGTCGTTTAGCGCACTGAGTTTAGGGTTATTTCTTAAATTAGCTATTTTGTTCATATTATTATAAAATTCGCTGACAAATTTATAATTATCATCATCAAGCCATTCCCAATGAATAATGTTCCTGTTCTGCTGATGATAGTTTTTAGCTTTTGTTTCATAACCTGATGCACCGACTCTATCACCTGCAAAGTCTGTAGGACTGCCCGGAAGCGTTATCAAAAGCTTATACATTGAATAAAATCTGTCAAAAGCAGGTTCCAATATATTTTTTAATAACATGGCTTCAGTTTTATCACGATTTTCAATCGGAGAATCATCCGTATATTCTGCATTATCAAATACTGTCTTAATAGCTACTTCAAAAGGTCTTGTTCCGAAAGCAAGCGCATCAAATTTTTCACCTTTATATTCACCGTTTGCCAATTGGCTTACAGATTCCTTTAATCGATTTTTTAATGTTTCATCCTTAACAACGGAATCTATAGCCTCATCAATTCGTAAACCCATTGCTACAGCTTGAGAGCTTACTTTTTGAAAGTCTATCGATTTTTCAGGTTTCATAAGAACTTCCGCAGCAAGACTTCTGTGTGTTCTTCCAACACCTTTAGCATTTTTTGATTTTTTATCTGCGGAAAAATCGGAATTAAATAATCCCATATCCAAACTTAAACAATGAAGTACTCTGGGTTTATCATGGTTTCCAATAAATGTATATGAATTAACAACACCGTCTTCGGGACTTTGGAATAAAAATCCGGGGTTATTTTCAATTTCGTGACTCCAGCCTTCATCCAATTTTTTTCTCAGCTCAATATTTTGGCTGTTCATTGCACTTCCGCTGTCATAACCCATTTCAAATTGTTTAAGCGAAAACAATTCGGGAAGCAGCGAGAAGAAATAACTGTAATTTGCTATAGAGGTAATACCTGTTTCCTGAAGAAACTTACGTTCGGCATCTCCGTCACTCTTATAATGATTATTAGAATTTGCAGTGATTAAATCGTACAAATCGGTAATTTCCGCAGTTGTGTATGCGTGAGGATTTATTTCAAGTATTGATTGATTATACAATTTCCAGAAATCAATTACTCTATCCCATATATTATTCATATCATCGACACCTGCTCTGACCGAATCTATGGAAGCTATATCCTTTGAAGCATCTATTCTCCATCCTAAACCGGATTCGGTTCTGTCAAGTATCATCTCCGCTATCTTATAATCATTTTCATTAACGGAATCAAATCTTTTCTTCACATTGGCTTGAAGTTCTCCGATATCTTCATCAGAAATAGAGGCTATTCCTTGTTTTAAAACACTCAACAGCATTTGAGCTTCCTGTTCCGAAGTTTTACCCTCAAAAGGAATGCCTATTGACTGCATAGTAATATTTTCCCCGTTAACGGATGAAAAATCCATTTGTCCGTTTGGTTTAAACTCTACTTTTTCATTTTTATTAAGAGCTTTAAGGAAAATATATTTTGTTAAATCGGGAGCAACCTGAGAAATTACATACTTGCCCAATACGGAAACCGTTCCGTCCTCATTTTTAAGACCGTCAACGCCTTCCAAAACTTTTTCTATTAACGGAACTATACTGTTTTTATAAATATTATCCATTTCTGTATACGTTTTATTATACTCTTGGGGCAAATTGGGATTTCCCGATTTAGTCAGTTCATATCTGGATACACCAAGTTCATCTTCCGTATTAGCCTTCTTTTCTATATACGGCGAAGTAATTATTCCCAAAAGATTAGATGCCACCGGAATTGTTTCCAACGGAAGTTCCATGGATTGCTTTAGAATATAATCATTATAGTCATAATCATTGCCATAATCTTCTATTCTGAGATTATATTCATCATCCAAAACGTTTTGGATAACTTCTTCATCCGTATTCTCAAGAATTGACTGCGGAAGCATTCCTTCCTCTGTTAATTTTTTGATTGCATTCATATACTCTTTCGCATTAGAAGCCTGATATTTCTTTAGAACATCGGCAGCATATTCCAACTGAGTATCATTGGTTAATTTTGTCCAGTATTTACCCGAATTAACGGCATAATCTCTGACAGCCAAAGTTCCTCTTTTGAATTCTTCCAATGCTTTTTGCCTATCTTCCCTTGAATATTTTATAAATCTTTCATCGTCCATATCTGATTTATAAAAGTTTAATTTGGCAATATCAACATTTCCGTCCCAAACTTCCAAGCCTTTAGCTTCACTTTTATTTACTACGTTAAAATTAGTAAAATCAGCTATTTGTTTAATTGTTGATATATCGGATAAATCAACCTCTCCTTTTAAACTTATAACATTTCTTACGTTACGTCCGAGTTCACTTGGACTTACTTCTATGGGGAAAGGATATACCGCATCATCATGTTTGGTTATTTCATATATATTATCAGTATTTTTGTTATCATAAGCAGATAATCTTACGATGGAATCCGACGTCTTTTGCTCTTCACTCGCCAATCTGTCATCGTAAAATTGTATATACGTTGGTTTTGAAGGATTATAATTAGGGTTATTCTTTTGATATTCGTTGTCTTTAGTGATTAAAAAAGGAGCATTGATAATTTTCATTCTCGTATATTTAGAATTATCAGGCAAAATACCCAGCGAAACTTTTTCGTCTACTCTAAACATATTTTTTGAAAAAGAATCCTGCCCTTTTCTTAATAATTCGGAAAAATGAATTCCGCCAAAACCTTCATTAACTAATGCTGCATCAGCTATCCAGTTAATTCCGTTCTTGAATAACTGCCTTTGAAGTTCCTTATATTCTTCCTCCGTTCCTAATTGCGGAGCTACCTGATAAGCATTTTCAGTCCAATACAAATGCGAAGATACCGTATCTCTTGTAAACGGAGTTCCTACTATCCTTGATACACCTTCTTCTTTTAATTTCGGCAGCCTCTCTATTATTCCGTATAAATTACCGCCTAATCTGTTAGCATGTGTTCTTACGGAAGTTAAAGCTTTCGCCCTTAAACCCTCATTTATTTCGGGTTTCCCGTTTCTATTTTCCACCCCCGGATAATAAAAATCCGGCATAATTAACTGCATTGGCCCGTTTTTATTTATTGTTGCCCTGTTCGAATATACTACATTATATTTATTGTTACTGTCATTATCATCAAAAATATTTATTACCGAACCGTTATCATAAGCATAAGATGCTTCTTTTGTTTTTTTATCGGTCAGCTTAAATCTGTATGCAAAACCCGTTTCCGTATCCAATTGAAACAATGAATCAATATCTACACTTATCTTACCCTCCGGCATGGAATATGTCTTTACGGGTTTTTCATTTGATATTGATATATTCCCCTTTTTATCTTTCTTTATATTATATAATTCCAGCTCACAGTTGTATTTATCGGAATCATACAAATAACAGAAATCGTGTTTCTCGTATCCTGTTTTATCTAAAGACTTTTTATGTCCCTTAAACATTAACCCCTGCGTATTTAACCCGCTTTTCTTAATATTCACATTTTTCTCCTTTGCATGCAGAATACATTATATTAATTCCCCTAAAGCAGTTTTATTGCGACATTATAATTATGTCTTAACAATTTTTTACATTATTATACATTAAGTTTTGTAAAAATATAGTTTTTTATAAATAATTATAGTCAATTGTGCGTATTTTTATACATTATAATTATGGAGATAATTATGACAAATATTATAAATTCGCAAGATATCAGATTGAATAACACAATACACTACGGCAAAAAAAGCCAGCCGTCGGAATATATACAAGCACCTCAAAGTCTGCCTAAATATTCTCTTAATGATGTGTTAAACGAAAAAGACGAATTCAGAAAAAATGTGCTTAGACAACAAAAACAAACACATTCTAAACCGAAATTTAATTTTAAACGTTTTGCTTCGGTTTCTGCTCTTACCGGTCTGATTATTTTTTTATTGACAAAGAAAAAATAATTTTTTGATGACAAAAAATTTTTTCCCCGATTTTTTATATTCGTAAAAATTTTTATCGGTGTAAAAATGAAAATAAACAGCACAAATTTCCCTACAAAAAATATTTATTCAAAAGATACGGTTTTGCTTGCCAAAGAAACGGGAAGCAAAAATCAGTATAATAATGATATTTTTATTAAAAATTCAAATATTAAACAGCCTTCGTTTAGAGGTTTGTTCGGTGCTATTTTCAGAAAATCGGATAAAACTAACCAACAAGATAAATCTTCAAAAAAAATAGATTTTATAAACGACCTCTCTTTAGGCTTAAAATCCGTAATGTATGCAGATATCCCACCTGAAAACTTATCTGCAATTATGAAACCTTCCGAGATTAAAAAAGTATTATCCGAATTAAAAGAAGAAAATTTTCGTTCTACAAAAGAAAATATTGAAAACGGTATTTATTGTGCGGATTTAGATTATCAAACAAGTTTTTCTTCAGGAAATGAAAATGTTTTTTATATTTTAGAAAATGCCGCAAAATTTGCTGACAGTTATTACGAAAAAACAGGTAAAAATTTCACTTTCGCAATTACAGACAGGGACTCTGTTGAAGGACTTCAGCACGCAATAAGAATCATAGGTTCGGATCCTGAAAAATATAAACATCTTAATTTTATACCCGCAATTAAAATTTCTTATACCCACGAAGCCCCAAACTCTCAATTAGGCTACGAAAACAGCGATTTAATCGTATACGGAATTAACCCTTTTTCTTCTAATATTATCAACTTTATTGAAAACAATTTCAGCAAAAGAAAAGGCATGATAATAAATTTTATTAAAAAAGTTTATAATTTATACCCTGAATTTGCATACAGTGTTATTGAATTCGCAAAACAAAATAATATAAAATACAAGAAAAATCTTGCAGTTTCAAATCTGTACTGGAGAGCAAGAGAATATGCCGAAACAAAAGGCGATACAGAAATTAAAGGACTTGATATGACGCCGAAAGATATTCTCAAAGAATCTTACGAGATTCTTTCCGGCATAGATAAGTTATTTGTAGGTTCGCAAGAATCAGGGTACTCCGCTACAGGAACTGATATAATTAAAAATGACGAAGTTAACCACAGCATTAAACAAGTATTTGATGAATATTCAACACACTACGATGAAGAACAAGGCAAAATCGTTTCTTCAGCTGAAAATATTTTCACCGATTTGATTGCCTGTTTCGATAGAGAACCCGAAAAACCAATAATTGCAGTTTCTTCGCCTTTCTACTTATCTTATTATTATGAAGAAAAAAATCCAAAAAATTACAATAAAGTCGTAGAATTTATTAAATCATTACAAAATGACTCTCAAGGAATGGTTTCAGCATTTGAATCTGTTTCTCCCACTTGTGAAAATGACAAAAATCTGAATTCCGAAACAATTGATAATTTTAATAATTTCATTCGAAATAATACCGATTTATATGAAGTCGGCGGAAGTTTTTCAGCTGTCAAACAATTTTTATCTGCCCAACCCAAGATTATAAGTCAATAGTGCATCGTTACCTTGTTCTGATATGTATAATACATCATTTTTTATGTATAAAAAATAAGGTTTTGATACATTATCCATAAATACACTGACATTTCCGCTTTTTGTAACTTTTAAAATATTGTTTGCTTCGTAATTTGCGATATATATATTATCATATCTGTCAATAGCAATTCCTATCGGGCCATCCAGCAAAAAATCTTTTACGAAGTTCGTTTTCTTTTTACTTCGGTCAACTTTTATTATTGCATTATCCGAATAGCTGGCAACAAAAATATTACCTTCCGAATCGACTGCTACTCCTGCAGGAGAATTAAATTTGTCTATTAAAACTCTTTGATTTTTATTTGCTGTCGTTACTTTTGAGCGTTCTATTTTATTTTTCTGTGCATCAAACTGTTCTTTTGCATCTGCGTATAGCTGTTTTACCATATAGTAATTATTATAATCATCGGGAATATATTTCAGATATTTCATGGTAAGGGCATAATTTTTTCTGTTATATGATATCTTTGCCGCTTGAAGGATTGAATCATAATCATAAGGATTTATTGCTATAATTTTTACATAAGTATTATAAGCTTCATCATATTTTCCTTGTGCAATATAAACCGAAGCAATGTTATAATATGCGTCTGTCAGATTAGGATTATATTTTAAAGCTTGTTCGAAGTATGATACAGCTGTATCATAAGCTTTTGCATTTACCATATTAATACCCTGACGGTATGCACTTGCTGCTCTTGCCTGATTTTCTTCGGAAACGTCTTCCTGTGCATTTGCCCGATCAATATTTAAAAACAAGCAGTTTACCAATATAATCAATAATATTAATATTTTTTTTATCATTACACCAATGCCGTTGAAGGAATACCATAATTAAATTGTACAGCTTCTTCCAGTTTAAAGGCAACATTTAATAATTTTGTTTCATTTAAACAATCGGCTTGAAGCTGCAATCCTATCGGAAGCCCCGAGTTATCTAATCCTACGGGAACATTCATTGCGGGGATTCCTGCCAAATTTGCGGTTATTGTTGCGATATCGGTCAAATACATACTTAACGGATCTTCAATTTTTGATCCGATATCAAATGCCGTATGCGGACACGTTGGTGATATTAATACGTCTGCTTTTTTAAACGCATTATCAAAATCATTTTTTATTAATCTTCTTAATTGCTGCGCCTTTTTATAGTATGCATCGTAATATCCCGAACTCAATGCATAAGTTCCGAGCATTATTCTTCTTTTAACCTCGTCACCAAAGCCTTGAGCTCTTGTCTTTACGTACATTTCATATAAAGATTGTGCATCTTTAGCTCTATATCCGTATTTTACACCGTCAAATCTTGCTAAATTTGAACTTGCTTCAGCTGTTGCAACTATATAATATACTGCAATAGAATATTTTATTAACGGAAGCGATATTTCAACAAGCTCTGCTCCTAACGATTTATATATTTCCAAAGATTTTTTAAGAGCATTCTCCACTTCAGGCATGAGTCCTTCCGTGCAAAGTTCTTTTATATATCCTATTTTTAAACCTTTTAAGTCATTTCTTAAATCTTTTGTAAAATCAGGAGGGGTTTGATTAAGTGAAGTTGAATCTTTTTCATCATACCCTGAAATAACATTTAATAACAATGCAGCATCTTCTACGGTTCTTGTTAAAGGCCCTATTTGGTCAAGAGATGAGGCAAAAGCTATAAGACCGTACCTTGAAACACGTCCGTATGTAGGTTTTAATCCGACAAGTCCGCAATAACTTCCCGGCAATCTTATACTTCCTCCCGTATCGGAACCCAAAGCTAATGTTGCTTCGCCTGCCGCTACTGCAGCTGCACTGCCTCCCGAACTTCCTCCGGGTACTTTATTTAAATTCCAAGGATTTCTTACTATTTTTGTTGCCGAGTTTTCATTACTTGAACCCATTGCAAACTCATCCATATTTGCTTTTCCCATTATGGGTATTAAGTTGGATTTTAACTTCTTTGTAACCGTTGCATCATATGGCGAAACGAAGTTTGCCAATATTTTACTGGATGCGGTTGTAGAATATGATTTTAAATTAATATTATCCTTTAATGCCAAAGGAATTCCAGCTAATGGTGATATTTCTTCATTATTTCTTATTTTTTCATCGACTTTTTTTGCCGTTTCAAGCGCATATTCCTTTGTTAATGAGTTATATGCACCTATCTTTTCATCAACGGATTCTATCTTTCTATAAACTTCCATTGTCAATTCAACAGCACTGACTTCCTTATTTAACAGTGCTTTCCTTTGTTCCGAAGATGATTTTGTTATTAATTCACTAATATCCAATTTAAAATACCTTTCATGCTCTCTTGTTAACATTATAAATTAAAGACATAAAATTATACACAATTTTAAATTGGTATGTTATATTAAAACCGGAGGTGCTATTTTGACTATCATTTCGGACGATAACAATATAAAATTTAACAAAAAGAAAAATGAAGATACAACTGCGGAAGAAACTTCATTTGACATGTCTTTTGAAACGAATATAAGACCGAAAACTTTTAATGAATATATAGGACAAAGTTCATTAAAATCCACATTAAAAATATCAATCGAAGCTTCCAAAAAAAGAGAATTGCCTTTAGATCACATATTATTTTACGGGCCTCCGGGACTTGGAAAAACAACTCTGGCTTCCGTAATCGCAAATGAAATGAATGCAGATATCAAAATCACTTCTGCTCCGTCTTTAGAGCGTCCACGAGATATCATAGGGCTTTTAATGTCTTTAAAAGCAGGTGATATCTTGTTTATTGATGAAATACATCGTTTAAATAAAATCTCCGAAGAAATTCTTTATCCCGCAATGGAAGATTTCAGTTTGGATATGACAACAGGAAAAGGGCAAACATTAAAATCCATAAGAATTCCCATCCCCAAATTCACTCTGATTGGAGCCACTACAAAAGCAGGCGCACTTTCAGGCCCTTTAAGAGACAGATTCGGTATTATTCACAGATTAGAATTTTATACTGATGAAGAGTTGAAACAGGTTATTCAAAGAACAGCCAAAATTTTGGAAATACAAACGGATGAAAATGGTGCAATGGCAATCGCAAAACGTTCAAGAGGAACTCCAAGAATTGCAAACAGGCTTGTAAAAAGAGTAAGAGATTATGCCATTGTTAAATCCGACGGAATAATTGATGCAAAAACTGCCGATAGCGCTCTTGATATATTACAAATCGATAAATACGGACTTGATAACACGGACCGTTCTTTGTTAAACATAATCGCAAAAAATTATAACGGAGGTCCAGTTGGTATTGAAACACTTGCTACGGCTTTAGGTGAAGATATTAAAACCATTGAAGATGTTTATGAACCTTACCTTGTTCAAAAAGGTTTTCTTCAACGTACCCCAAGAGGCAGAAAATTGACCCCTTTCGCTTGCAAATGCTTTAATTTGACCGATATTAATTTTCAACAGTCACTTTTTTAGTATTACCCACTCGGCTATAAAAATAGACACATGGCTAATAGACAATCGGGTAATATATTTGTTATATTATTATTACCATCTGAAATTGACATTACATTAATAATGTAATGCAATATTTTTCCAACACGTATAAATCTTTATAGAGTAATCTATAAAGTTTTTTTTATTAATATTTGCCTTTTTTCGTGTTTGAACAAAAACATATTTTCATTTATAAAAAATCAAATGACAAAGAAAGGGAATATTTTCCTTAATGACACGAAAAAGAAATATTAAAAACCTACTGCCCTTAAACAAAATATATATGAACTTCAATGCTTGAGAATTATTTTTTGTAAGAAATTGGTTGAATTCGGTTTTTATATATTTCTTTTTCGTTGTTTTGAAAGATTTAAATAATAATCTTTTAAATGCTTGTAATAGCACCTTTATCAGACGAAGAAACGACTGCGGAATATCGTTTTAAGTAACCTTTTCTGACTTTAGAAGCCGCAGGAGTGAAGTCTTTCAATCGGGATTTAATTTCTTCTTCAGGTACTTTTAAAGTAATTTCTCTTTCTAAAATATTAATATAGATTTCATCATTATCTTTAATAATACCGATGATACCCCCGGCGGGAGCTTCAGGTGAAATATGACCTATACAAAGTCCTCTTGTACCTCCAGAAAACCTACCGTCAGTAATAAGAGCAACTTTTTTGCCAAGACCTTTTCCTACTATTGCCGAAGTTGGAGATAGCATTTCTCTCATCCCCGGGCCGCCCTTTGGTCCTTCATATCTTATTACGACTACATCTCCGGCCTTTATTTTATCGGACATTATGGCATTCATAGCTGCTTCTTCGCTGTCAAATGTTTTGGCTTTCCCCGTAAAGACCAAGCATTCTTTATCTACACCCGATATTTTAACAACAGCACCATTAGGTGCTAAATTCCCGTGTAATACAGCTAACCCCGGGTTCGTTGTAATAGGATTTGATACGGGTCTTATAACGTCATTATCACACCATATATCGGAAGATGCGATTTCAGACAGCTTTAATCCTGATACGCCCTTTGTATTCTTCATCTCGGGAATATTTCCGTATAAAGTTTTTAATACGGCAGGGATTCCGCCCGCATTTTCCAAATCTGTCATCGTTTTTTCCGCAGAAGGATCCAGCTTTATAATTTGAGGTACTTTAAAACTTAATTCTTCAAAATCTTTTAATGTAATGTCAACTTCCGCCTCGTTTGCTATGGCAAGCAAATGCAGAATCGAATTCGTAGATCCGCCCAATGCCAAGTCTGCTATAATTGCATTTCTTATAGAGTCTTTCGTTATTATTGATGAAGGACGAATATCTTTTTCTACAAGCTCATTAATAATAACACCCGAATCAAATGCAATTCGTTTTGTTTTTGCACTTACAGCTAATGATGAAGCACAGCCGGGAAGACTCATTCCCATAACTTCCGTTAAACAAGCCATTGTATTTGCCGTATAAAGACCTTGGCACGCACCTGCACTCGGGCATGAGGTTATTTCCATCTTTTTCAGCATATTTTCGTCTATTTCACCGTTTGCATACTTACCTACGGCTTCAAAAGTTCCTCTAATCATCGTAAGTGTATTATTATTGCATTTTCCGTCAGACATAGGACCTACAGTCACTACTATACTTGGAATATCCAGTCTTGCTGCAGCCATAATCATGCCCGGAGTTATCTTATCACAATTTGTTAATAAGACTAAACCGTCTAATTTATGAGCAGTAGCAACAGATTCAACGCAGTCGGCAATCAAATCTCTTGAAGGGAGAGAATAGTTCATACCGCTATGTCCCATTGCTATTCCGTCACATATAGCAGGAACACCGAATATAAAAGCCTGACCTCCGCCTGTATGAATACCTTTTTCAATCTGACGTTCTATATCACGCATAGAGCAGTGTCCGGGAACCAAATCACTGAAACTGCTTGCTATTCCTATAAATCTTTTATTTATCTGCTGTTCGCTGACTCCCGTTCCGTACAGCAATGAACGATGCGGAGTTCTTTCCAAACCTTTTTTTATTTCATCACTTCTCATATAATTCTCCTATCTGATTTTATTATAATATCAGATAGCAAAATTTCATCAAAATTTTAAACAAATTGCAAATAATTAACTGATGAATAATTTTTTGGTATTTTGATTATAAATTCGTTAATATTTTTATTATTTTTTAAAATTATTTCGCCGTTATGTGCTTCAACTGCGACCTTACAATAATAAAGCCCTAAGCCTGTACCTTGTTTTTGATTTAAATTTTGTCCCGTTACATATTTTTCAAATATATGCTGCGAAAATTCTTTTTTTATTTCGTTTCCGATATTTTTTATCTTTATTACAAGAAATTGTTCATCACCGTTTAAAGTAATATCTATTCGTGAATTTTTATATGCATAACTTATACTGTTATCCAACAGATTTAATATAACTCGTTTTATAAGAGTTTTATCTCCCACGATGACTGTATTTACAGCCGAATTGGTATATTTAATATTTATATTACAAGATTTAGCAAGATTATTAATTTCTTTTATGCAGGATTGAATTAAAATTTCAGAATCAAATTTTTCGGGATTAATTGAGATTTTACCGCTTTTAAGTCTGTAAATTTCAAGCAGAGAATATAACATTTTTTTCATAAACTCTGAAGATTCAATAATAATGGAAATAATTTCAGCCTGTTCAGGGTTTAAACTGCCCCAAATACCTTTTTTTATCATTTCCAAACTTTTAATTTGAGCCAATAACGGAGTTTTTAAATCATGTGCAAGAGTTGCGATAAACATTTCTTTTTGATTGTTTTCCGTTTCTTCTTTTGTGCAATCAATTGCAATTGTTAATACCCCATCTGTTTTGGTATTCTTTTTTATGGGATATAAATAAATATTATAGTTTTTGTCATTATATTTAAGAGGGAAAGAAAGATTTTTCCCCAAGACAAATACCTGCTCCGTCTTTAATTTGATGGCACCGCTGATTTCAGGAGGAAACAAATCATTAATATTTTTGTGTAAAATCTTTGTTTCATCAGTTGTGTCAAATAATTGGCAAAACGAAGTATTACAAATTATATAATTATAATTTAAATCTTTAACAGCAATTATATCCGTACAATTATTTAAAATGATTTTATCAAAATGACAAATTTCAGATAAATTAATATTTTGCATTACATATTAAGCCGTTTAACTTATAGTCTAAATTAATATAAATATAAAATAAACGGCAAAGATATTAGCCAAGTGTCTAAATTTTACACGGCGAAAGAAGATGACAACGGCATCTCCTTTCTATATTTTTAATTTTTTATTGACAAATTAAACTTCGGCAAAAGCTTTCTGCATAAGCTCATATTCTTTCAACGTTTTGTTGATTTTTGCCATCGGAATCAATTCGTCATAAGCTGAAATTTGTGCAAAAGTGTCATCATCTTCATCGGAATCCTTACCGAACAAAGAAGCAAACCTGTCTAAGAAACCTGTTTTTTCTTCTTTTTTGGCATTAGGAACAAACTGATCACCCGCCACAATAACAGTTTTACTTTGTGACAAATCATGTTGAAGTTTTTTAATGGAAGGATTATTTTCTTCCTCGAATTTTCGTAAAGCCTCTAATTCGGGATTTAACGCCTGATAGCCGACTTGACCCAAAAATCCGTTGTTTTGACCTACATTTGTGTTCATCTTAATATCCTTTTTATCTCCTACATAAATAAAAAAATTTTTATTTATGAAATTGCCCTATATTGGCAATATTTTTTACAAATTTCAAAACCCCAAATAAATAGGACTTTTTAGCTGTTTACATTGTTTACATTAAATTAATTTTTTTATTTATAAAAATTAACAATTGTATGTTTAACACTGGTCAAAATAAAAAAAACGAGTTAGAATGTTACAGCAATGGTAAGAAGGGGAAATTTTAAATGATTATAAAAATGGTTTATAAATTTGTCGAATTAATTAACAACATATTTTCCTCTTGGCTGCACACAAGTGCCGAAAAATTAGCCTATATCCCTGTTCGTATTGATGAATAATATAAATATTGTCCGAGTAAATTTTTACGATAGCCGGAGGTTTGAGTAAAAATTTGCGAGCGGTGTATTGAAAAGGTTACAAAACGAGCAGGCGAAGAATGAGCTTTGCGAGCTTGTATGCGTAACGAAGTGAAGTCTGAGCAACTTTACAGCTGCGAGGAGCGAAATTGCGGACGGACGAAGTCCGGTAAGCGAGGTCGGAAGCGAGTACTAGGCGGCAGCCGAAGGAGCGACCAGACCGAGCGTAAAGCAATTTCAAGACCGCAAGCGTAATGTTGCGACACTAGATTAAATTCTATAAATTTTCTTGCGGATTGATAAGATTTATTCCGCCTGCTGCTTTATACAGTGATATAGAAGCAATAAGGCAATTTATGGTATCTGATATCTTTTCTTTTTGAACTGCTATATCAGCTTCTTTTGCATATAATACGTCAAGCATTGATGCAGAACCTATTTTTTCTCTTTCTTTTGCAAGATTGAACATTTTATCCTGAACAACAGCCCGCTTTTCAGACTCGGTATAATTCTTCTTAGCCGTTTTATATGAAGATAAAGCACTATTGAGTTCGTTAGTATCTTCTATAAAAGTCTTTTGATAATTATTTAAAGCTTCATCATATTGATATTTTCTCAATTTCAGAAATGCCGTTTTTCTGCCGCCCGAAAATAAATCAAACGAAGGTATTATGCCTGCATTTGCAAGTTGTGTAGACGTCTTAAATAAATCTGAAAACCTGTATGCATTAAGTCCTATCTGTCCGAATATAACGAAACTTGGCAAAAGTTCTTTCTTTGCAATTCTTACATCAAATCCCGCACGTTTTAAATTCGCCTCCATTGCAATAAAATCAGGTCTTTTTTCTATAACATCACTGTTAAATTGCTCGGGGATATCTTTTATTAAAACCACATCCGAAAAATCGCTTCTTATAACTTCACCTTCACTTATTGCTAGGTAAGTTCTGATAACATTTTCAAGTGTTTCCTGTTTTTCTTTTAAATTATTTTTTTCCTCAGTTAATGAAGAAAGCAGCTTTTCTTCGGTAAGAACCTCAATATCCGAACACAGTCCGATATTATTTTTAGCTTTAATTTTTGAAAGAATATCCTGCTGAGTTTTAACAAGCATATCTTGTAATTCAAGCAGTTTATCGGTCTTTATTAAATTATAATAGTCAGCAGTGAAAGCAGAGGTTAAAGAGATATATAACGCCCGTTCTTTTTGCTTTGCAACTTCAAGACTTTCTTTTATGCTTTTGGTTTTTAACCTGTTTTTACCCCATATATCTATTTCGTAACTTGCAGTTAACGGCAGTTGAAAATTATTTTGTGCATATGATGGTATTGACATAGAGCCAAACCGCTGTTCTGACGATCTGAAATCTCGGCCTATAAACGCTTCTGTACCTATTTGCGGCATTTCATTTGCCATTTGAATTTTTACAAGCTTTTCATTCTCTTTAATTTTCAAATAAGCATTTTTTAAATCATAATTTTTTTCATACAAATTTTTTAAATGATTTATAAGAATGTCATCATTATAATTTTCCCACCATTGTTGATTAAGATATTCGAGTGTATTTTTGGCATGTTCTTCATCAGTTTTTTCCTGTTTTGCACAAACCTCGGATACGGTCAAAACCATTACCAAAACTATTATAATAAACTTTTTCATAACCAAGTATTTCCTTTTATATTGTTGTGTTATAATTACAACATAAAAATAATATAAATCAAAGATAGCCGAAAATAAACATGCAAAGAAGTGTTTTAAGAAAGAGAATAAGAGCAAGACTTGCCACAACAGAGATTGTAATGAGGGCACTTTCAAACAAAATCTTTGCGGAAAAAGGATTTGGAATCAGCCCCGAGCAATACACCATATTATCGTTAATAGTTGATAATAAAGAGCTTTATCAAAGGCAATTATCGGAAATAACGTTAAAGGACAGGGCAAATATAAGCCGAATAATAAATATTCTTGAAGAAAAAGGGCTTGTAACAAGGCAAGCTGATTCTAACGGCAGACACATTTTTAAAATAATTCCAACGAAAGAAGGGATTGAGCTTAATAATATAATATTCCCGGAAGCAAAAAGAATAAGACAGATTGCTACGGAAGGAATATCTAACGAGGAAATGGAAATTTGTTTAAATACACTTGATAAAATTTTTTGCAATGTAGAGAACAAAGTTTCACTTCAAATATGATAGAAGGGAAATTAAATGGAAGAAAATACACACGAAACATTAACCGAAATTGAAGATAACAGACCTGAATATAAAAAGAAACGAGTTTTGGTGCCTTCTATAATAACGGTTATTTTTATGATTTGCGGATTGATATATTCTATTCACGGATGTTATTACAAATCTACGGACGATGCTTTTGTAGAAGGGCATATAATAACAATTTCACCAAGAATATCAGGTATCGTCGACAGCTTAAAGATTGAAGATAATCAGGAAGTAAAAAAAGGCGATTTGCTTTTGGAAATTGATGATAATGATTATATTGTGAAATTAAAGCAGTCGGAATCTAAACTGGAGGAGGCACGTTCCGCAAGCACGGGAGCGGAAAATCAGGTTATAAAAACGGAATCGGAGCTTAGTTTTGCACAAAATGATTTTGACAGACACTCTGAAATGTACAAAAAAGGTATTATTTCTAAGCAGGATTACGAAATAAGCGAAACCAATCTTACAAAAGCCAAAACTAATAATAATACCGCAAAAGCTAAATATGAAGAACTTTTATCATCAATAAAAAGACTCGAAGCCGAAGTGGAACAGGATAAATTAAATCTTTCATATACAAAGATATATGCTAATTCTGACGGGTTAATAACAAACAAGAACGTAGAAGAAGGAAACTATGTACAAACTGCACAGCCTTTATTTGCAATCGTACCGAAAGATATATGGGTTGTTGCCAATTTTAAAGAAACGCAAATAGCTAAAATGAAAAAAGGACAGAGTGTAAGTATAAAAATAGATACATACGGTTCTAAGAAATTTAAAGGCGAAGTAGAGAGTATACAAAGAGCAACGGGTGCAAAATCAAGCTTATTTCCGCCGGAGAATGCCGTCGGAAGCTATGTAAAAATAGTTCAAAGAGTTCCCGTTAAAATAGTTTTTAAAGAAGATATTTCAAAATATAATATAGTACCCGGAATGTCCGTTGTGCCGGAGGTTAAAGTTAAATAGTGGCAGTTGCGGCAATAAAAACAAAAAAATCTCCTCTTTGGCTGATAGCATTATCGATACTGTTGCCTGCCTCGTTTTCATGCCTTGCCACTTCAGCTACAAATGTTGCTATTCCGCATATAGCAGGTTACTTTGGTTCTACGATTGATGAAGCCAACTGGGTTATAACCTCTTATATGATTGCAAATGCCTGTTTAATATTAATGACAGGTTGGTTAGAAAACCTTATGGGGCGCAAACGCTTTTTAAAAGTTTTTATAACCATATTTACAATCGGTTCTTTAATATGCGCAATGGCTCCGAATTTAAATTGTATGGTATTGGGGCGTTTGATACAAGGAGTAGGAGGAGGTCCTATGACTCCTATTGCTCAATCGATACTGCTTTCGGCATTTCCGTTTGAAAAACGAAGTATTGCAATGAGCTTATTTGGTATTGCCGTTATGGTCTTTGCCATATTAGGCCCGACCTTCGGCGGTTTTATTGTTGATAATGCTGACTGGCAATGGATTTATTTAATCAATATTCCAGTAGGAATTCTATCTGTTTCATTGGTTCATGCCAATATTGACGAGATAGAAAGTGTAAATAAGCCGAAGAAAATAGATTTTCCGGGGATGATTGCATTAGTCATTTGGCTTTTATCTATGCAAGTTGTATTAGATAAAGGTCAGCAGTATAATTGGTTTGACACGGGTTGGATATGTGTTCTGGCGGGAATTTCTGCGGTTGCTCTTACATTTTTCATTGTTTGGGAGCTTGAATATAAGAATCCGCTTGTAAATTTAAGGATTTTTAAGGACAAAAACTTTATAGCAGGCACCATATTATCGGCTTCTGTTAATACGATTGTTTTTTCAAGTATCGTACTTTTACCCCAGTTTTTACAAAACATGATGGGTTATACTGCTATGATAAGCGGAATGGCTTTGGCTCCGAGAATTTTTTCTTCGGTTATTATGATTATTCTTATAAATCCGTTAATGAAAATCATTGATAACCGTATATTAATAGCCTTAGGGTTTTTCTTTTTGGGATTTTCGGTTTTATTTTATTCAAATATAAGTTTAATGGTGTCGTTTAACTATATTGCAATACCGAATGTACTTTTGGGAGTAGGAATTATATTAATATTTATACCCGTATCGTCACTGGTATTAGGTACTCTTCCGAAATCAGAATTATCAAACGGAGCAAGCCTTCATAACCTATGCAAAACGGTATGTACGGCCGCAGTAGCATCTATAGCTAATACGCTTGTGGCAAGGCACGCTCAAATGCACCAGTTATATCTTGTTAAAAACTTATCCGAATTTAATCTTGTTTTTCAACAAAAAGTTGCTAATCTGATAAATATTTTTTCTTCCGCATTATCTCATAACAGTGCGCATATAAAAGCAAATGCTTATTTATATAAATCACTTACCGTACAATCCAAGCTTATGGCGTATGTTGATGTATTTGAAATATTTGCCATTCTTGCTTTTATATTAATTCCATTTGCTTTTGCACTTAAAACAAATATAAAACAGACTGACAAATAATGCTATATCGTTTTATTTACAAGAGGTTTATTAATATCAGACTGATATTTTAAATAATCAAGAATAGCACCGCCTATTTCTTCGGTCGGGTCAAAAAAGGGAGAATTCGGCATAAAGGTTTGTCTTAAAAGCATTTTATTTAAAGGCCCGAAAGCATCAGGAACAAGTGTTTTTCTGTATATTCCCGCCAAAAGCACCTGTACGTTTGGCGAAGTTACGTCATTGAACCTTGATAATGTCGGATACATTTTGTCAATGCCTTTTACACCATTATCCAACATTTTATCAAGTACTTGAAGTGCATCCGTAACTTGTTCTTCCGTATTTGCCGATTTTAAAAAAGTATCTATGTATGGTAATGCTTCTTCCTTTGCATTAACAAGCATTGATGTCCTATTTTCATCGTAAGTCGAATAATTTCTGCTTTGGTTAGGGAAAGAAACTCCCAGACCAAGATTTGATACGTTTTGTTGTATTGATATATCCATAAAACCTCTTTAGTTATATATAAGGCGGGCCGTTTTTTGTTTCAAACAGTATATTATCCGCCAATTGCTTCAATTCTTCTTTTGTCTTTTTACCTGATTGTGCCTGTTTTTCAAAGTCCTCCATTAACGGGTTTACGGCACATTCTTTTTTGGACTTGAAATTCTCTATTTCAACAGATACAAGACGTTTTCTTAAATTCAATTCCGTCTTTGCATTCTCTTTTAATATCGTAACTTCTTTTACGGCATCCATTCCCTGTTTAAATATATAACCTATTGCGCTTGTAAGAGTAAATGCCATAAAAATATATTTTGTAAATTTATTGTCGGGATTTAAAATCCAATTGTATAAATGACCTCTGTTTTCATCTATATAACAATAATATTGAATTTTCTTAGGAATTCCGCCAAGAGCGGTAGGCGCATCTGCGAATATAGTTTTCTTTGATTCGTGTACACTGTTTATTAATGAAGATATTTCCCCTTCGGAAAGATTATATTTTTTGGCAATATCCTTTATATATTGGGGTTTAGCGCATATCGACTGCAATAGCTCGGTAATCATCGGAACATCTTCTTTTTTTGCATTTTCACTTATTGTGTTAATTGCATCTATTGTTCTTTCGGTAAATCCGTCAGCAAATTCTTTACTGTACTTCGCCGTTTTTTTCAAATTGGATAAACTTATTTTCCCTGCCGCAAACAAACCGCCGACAACACCTGCAGCCAGTAGTGCGTATTTTAAATTTTTAGTACTTTTTTCTTTTTTATTCGCAGTATTTTCCTCTTGATTTTCTTCTGCTTTTTCCTCTTTATTTGCACCTTTAAATGTCGTAAATTCAGAGAAAATAGCGCTGCCAAAATTATTTTTTCCGTTTATGATTCTGTCAAAAGTTTTCACATTATTGTTCAGCATATCATTTACGACTTCAAGTTTTCCTGAAAAGGCTTTTGTTTCTACCTGAATTAATTTTTCCTGAAGATTTTTTTCTATATCTGCGGATTGTTTTTTCAACCAAATTTCTTTAGCTCCGTCGACAAAGTTTTTACAAGCAAGAGTAATACCGCTCATAATAAAAACCCCAACAGCACCCAATATATTTTTAAAATTAGGATCTCTGATTGCTCTATAAATTGCGAATTGAGGTTCTTCTTTTATATTCATATTAACGGCTATATCAGGAAGCTGCTCAAAATTTTGAGAGGTTAATATCGCTTTGGAAGACTTTTTCAGAACAGTGCTCAGACCCAAAATGCCGCCCGCCAATAATGCAGTACCAATCAACAAAGGTTTTACGGCTTTTGCCGTATCAAATGAACTTTCTTCCGAAACTTCATCCGTTTGACTTTTAGAAGAATGCATCAAAAGTGAATCTTGTATTTCGTCAAACGATATGACCGAACCGCCTGAATTTTTTACGTGAGTATTTAAAAGCACTCCTTTTAATGTTTTATTTATTTCATTATTTCCGTTATTATTCTTATTCCTGTTTGCCGAATCAGCTTTAACCGATTTCAATGCGGGTATATTCATTTTTCATTCCGTTCCTTTTTAAAAGATAAAATTTTGGTAAGATATTTTTTCAATTCTCTTGATTTAAATATGGCAAGAGTTTCATCATTTTCATAGTCATCTTCCGATGAAAAAATACCTAAAAATTTAAACAGTTTTTTAACTTGTTTCTTAATATTTTCAGTAATATTTTTATTTATAAAATTCTTAATTTCCCCAAGAATAGCGGTAAATTTTTCTGCCGCCTGATTAATAAAATTGGCTATATTTTGCTGAAATTGTGCAAATTTTTCAATAAACTTAGGTATTTGAGAAATGATATTTAACAAAGGGTTTATTATAACATTGGATAAAACATCCAATGATTTTGATAATACGGGAGGCAACGATTTTTGAATGGCAGCAATATTATCACGAATTTTCTGCGCCAAATTGTTTATACTTTTACTTAATGCTTTAGCGAACTCTATTTGACGTTCAAAAGCATTTTTGGCATTTTCGGCTCTGGCTTTTTGTGCTTTGATAGCAATGCCCGCGGCATAGCATTTCAAGTATGACCATTGTCCTGTTTGAATTTTAGGTTTAGTCACAACGGAATCTTTTGCTCTTCCGGAACCTGACATGCCTCCTTTATTACATATAGGGCATGCTGAAGGCGGAAGTCCGTGCGGACATAATCCGGCTCGTGTATTTGATTGTAGTGTTACTGGTGAAGACATAAAAAAATCCTTAGCGATTTTGCAAGGACTCCATTATGCAATTATAAGCCGGATACACAGCCCATAATTAATGGAGCATTCCGACTTTAACGGCCGTGGTCCGGTTAAGGATTCTCACCTTATTTCCTCGTTTCTTTCTTTTTCTATGCTATCACACTATTTTTTTCGGGTAAATATAAGTTTAATAAATATTACGGTCAATTTAGATTTGTTTTATACTTTTGTTCAGCGCATTGAAGATATATTTAATCCAGTGTCGCAAAATTTTTTATTAGATTTCACGTACATCAATATTTAATCATTTGACTTTATTTAACAATTTCATTACTCTATTTAGGTAAGCACGGTATTAATTAAAATATAATGATAAAAAACAAAGACTCTAAAGTTTCATTTATAGGTATATCTTTAAGCGGACTTATTACTATTGAATCTGCCATTGCCGTTCTTGACAGGGATTTGAATATAATAACGCTTGATAAAATGTTCAGTATCAGTGATATTAAATATTTTCTTGAAAATTTTGCGGGAAAAGATAATGCGGTTATAATGGTTTCAATACCCGAAAACGAGATAATGTTGGGAAGCAAATGGAAATATAACTCAAGGACTTATGACTTAGTTAATTTTGATAAACAAATGATAAACCGTGACGATTGGACAAAGCGTTTTTCATCCCGAGGCTGTGAATATTTTAAAGAACTTAAAGACAGAGGCACGGATATTTTCAGATTTGACATTGAAAACATGAAAAAAATATACGGAAATTGCTATGCATACAGGGAAAGAAGTCCTATAGACTGCAAGTCATTGCAGGATACATTAAGAATAAAATATCAAATGCGTGATTTACCTGTTAACATGCTGCCAGTTGCTCAGCTCGAAGCCATTTTAGGAGCCATTCTTGCACAAATGACCGTTGTTAAGAGTGACTTTGAATGTAAAATATTAGGCAATTTTGAAGGAATAGAAACAATAGGTATATAAATTTTCAGCTAAAAAGGGGAAGTTCTGAATCAAGAACTTCCCTTTTTTTATTTTATTTATTTACACAGCCGTTAATTTAGCCGCATTTTCAAGTTTAAGAGTCTCGGTTGTTATGTCGCAAACACTTGAAGGGCCGAAGTATTGAATAGACCCGGGGAATATATAGTTATCGTTATATGCCCAAGCTTCTCTATTCTTTTCAAGTTCTTTAAATACGGGGCCGTCAAGTTCAACCAAAGCTTTTTTAATAACAGGCTTGAATTGTCCGTGACGTTTTTCCATATTCATCATCATTGTTAAAGGAACTCCGCCGGCAACCCATTCGCTTGCATTTGCAGACAAGTTTTTAACAGATGATAAGTAGCCTGTCAAACCGAATTTCATTAATGCATAAGCATTAAATCCGAGTGAATAGCAATAATCGGCATCAAAGTTAGAAGGGAATGCACATCTTCCTTCATAGCCGAAGAAATGATTTTGAGCGGAAAATTTACCGTTATATTTTCCCTGCTGTTTCATTTCGTTTAATCTTGTTCCAATCATTTCTATCAATAATTTTTCGGTTTCGATTTTCGATACCTGAACGTTACCGTGAGGATCTCTGTCCATTAACAATTGTTGTTTAATCATAACGGGCAAAGAAGAAAATACTGCGGAATCTTCTGAATTTAATCTGCCCTTAATAATTTCAAATTTAGCATTTTCTTCCGCATTAGTATATTCGGAATTATTTTCCAACTCTGCTAAAGTATCATTAAGATTAGCAATCATGGATTTTACTTCGGGAATAAATTCTATTAAGCCTTCAGGTATAAGAGCGATACCGAAGTTTTTACCCATGTCGGCTCTTTTTGCAATGATTTCAGACATATAATCAACAATTTGTCTTAAAGACATTTTCTTTTGTTCAACTTCTTCCGAAATCAAAGTAATATTGGGCTGAGTTTGAAGTGCGACTTCAAGACCTACGTGGGTAGCGCTTCTACCCATTAATTTAATGAAGTGCCAATATTTTTTAGCGGAATTTGCATCTCTTAATATGTTTCCTATAAGTTCCGCATAAGTTTTAGTTGCGGTATCAAATCCGAAAGAGATTTCAATTTGTTCATTTTTCAAGTCGCCGTCAATGGTTTTAGGGCAGCCTATAACCTGAATACCCGCATTATTTTTAACGAACCATTCAGCGAGCATGGCAGCGTTTGTATTGGAGTCATCACCGCCTATTATAACGACACCCGTAATGCCGAGATTTTTACATACCTGCCAAGCTTTTTGGAATTGTTCTTCCGTTTCAAGCTTTGTTCTGCCGGAACCTATAATATCAAAACCGCCGGTATTTCTGTATGCGTTAATTTTTTCATCGGTGAATTCAATATATTTACCGTCTATAATACCTGAAGGGCCGCCTAAAAATCCATATAATTTGCTGTTTGGATTAGCTTGTTTTAAAGCATCATATAATCCTGCAATAACATTGTGTCCGCCTGGTGCCTGTCCTCCGGATAATATTACGCCTATATTTCTTGCTTCACTTTGCGTTCCCGTCGAAACGGTTTTAAATGTAACAATCGGTTTACCGTATGTATTTTTAAACAATTCCTGTATCTGTTCCTGATCTTTTACCGATTGTGTTTTATTACCTTCGGAAAGCATTAAATTATTTATACCGCCTGCTAATGATGATGGTAATTTCGGACGATATTTTAATCTTTCTGTTTGTAATGCGGATAATTCTTTCATATTTTACTCCGTTCCTTTTCTGATAAATACAAGTAAATTGTATCACAAAAACTGTTTATTTTTTAATCGGAGAATGAATAACCTATTTGTTTTTCTGTTTGGTTAATTAATTTTTTCTTTATTAAAGCAATAATTTTTTAGAGAGACGGATTATGAGATATTTTATTATGAGATATTTTTTAACATTTATATTAATTTTTTCTGGATTAAATATATCCTTGGCTTTTGATTATTCCGAAGAGGATAAAAATTTATTTTACAACTCTTTTATCGAAGGATACATTTGTGAAATGACAAAGATAATCAATCAAATTGATATGGAACAGAGCAAAAAAGATAAATTTCTTGCAGAGTTTAAAAAACAAATTAATAAAGAAGAATTAGTTAACTCATCATGGGATTGCATAAAGAAATATCCCATAAACGATATAGTATCCGCATCCGTAACCTGCACGGCGGATTGGTCAAATAAACAAATTGAAAAAAATAAAAAGCTGTTTTCATCTATAAAATAGAAAATGTCCGAGTAAATTTTAACGATAAGCCGAAGGAACGACAAGACCGAGCGTAAAGCAATTTCAAGACGGCGAAATTGCGGACGGACAAAGTCCGGTAAGCGAGGTCGGAAGCGAGTACAAGGCGGTAGCCGAAGGAGCGACAAGA
>CANQLK010000005.1 GCA_947624665.1 Candidatus Gastranaerophilales bacterium | reverse complement strand
CTCTCTGTTAACGGAAAATTTGATGTTATTGCACATATAGCAGGTTTGGCTTCAGATATAGGTTCTGACAAAAAATTCAGAAAAATTAATTTTGAACCTGTTACTTATCTTGCCGATATGGCGGTTAAAAAATTTATTTACGTTTCATCAAGCGACGTTTACGGAATAAAAGATTTCAATAACGCTGATGAAAATACTCCGTTAATGGAATTTCCTAAAAATCCATACCCGAAGTACAAAATAGAATCAGAAAACTGGCTTAGAGAAAATTGTAAAAAGCCTTATGTAATAATAAGACCTGCCGCCGTATACGGTGTGGGCGATAAAACCCTTGAAAGAAGGTTCTTAAGCTTTCTTAAAGTTTCACCTTTTATTGTACATTTCGGGAAATGGAAGGGTAAAAACCGCTGGCCGCTTGCAAATGTTCTTAATGTTGCAAAAACAATAGTTGCAGTGAGTGAATTTGATGATTATGATAATCAGGCAATAAATATTATTGATACTGACAAAACTACCATTGATGAATATTACAGACGGCTGGCACAAATACATTTTCCGAAAAAGCGTTATAAAACGATAACTTTACCAATGTTTTCGGGTAAAATTATAGGATTTATTTCAACTTTTCTCTCCAATACATTCGGATTAAAGCACCCTTTATTTGATCCTACTTTTTATGCAGTTCATCATGTAAGTTCAAATTTGGATTTTTCTTCGGATAAAATGGAAAAAGTTATAAAACTCTACAATCGTTAATAAAATAATTTAACGGAATTATTTCTTTAGTATAATAAGGTTGAGAGTTTGGAAAAGGAATAATATGGATATATTCTCAATATTTACATTATGCGGAGGTTTAGCTTTTTTCCTGTACGGAATGATTGTAATGTCAGGCGGTTTAGAAAAAATATCGGGCGGAAAGCTTGAAAAACTTCTTGAACACTTAACATCCAATCCCGTTAAAGGATTTTTTCTGGGTATCGGCATGACAATAGCCGTTCAAAGCTCATCGGCCGTTTCGGTTATGCTTGTAGGCTTTGTTAACTCGGGGATTATGAAGCTATCCCAAACAATAGCGATAACTTTAGGTTCAAATATAGGTACTACTGCCACTTCTTGGATACTTAGCTTATCCGGTATTCAAAGCACTAATGTCTTTGTAAGGATGTTAAAACCTGAATCATTTTCGCCGGTTCTTGCTTTAGTCGGCGTAATATTATTGATGACCTCAAAAAATAACTATTCAAAACGAAAACCTATAGGCGCATTTCTTATAGGTTTTTCTGTTTTAATGTTTGGGATGGGATTAATGTCCTCTGCCATGTCACCGTTGGCTAATGACCCTTCATTCGCAAAACTTTTGGTATTATTCCAAAATCCGATTTTAGGTCTGCTTGTAGGATTGGTTGTAACAGCGGTAATACAAAGTTCGGCAGCTTCTGTAGGTATGCTTCAAGCATTATCAATGACGGGAAGTATTTCTTATGCGGTTGCAGCACCGATTGTTGCAGGTCAAAATATTGGCACCTGCGTTACGGCATTACTATCTAGCATTGGTGTTAATTCCAATGCAAAAAAAGTTGCCGCTTCTCATATTATATTTAATATTACAGGGGCAGTTACTTTTATTATTATTTACGAAATTTTTATTCATTTCTTTAACAGCTTGTCAGGAATGGCTAATCCTTTTGGCATTGCCATTGTTCATACGGTTTATAATATTGTAACCGTTTGTATTTGTTTCCCTTTAAGTAATTTGCTTATAAAAATTGTTAACAGAGTTGTAAAAGACGGCAGCGAACAAGAAGTCATTATTGATGAAAGATTATTGCATACTCCTTCAATTGCTATAGCTCAATGTTATAAAACAACAGGTAATATGGCTAAAATCACAAAAGAAACTCTTTCTTTATCCGTAAGAACCTTGAAACATTACAATGTTAAAGCAGCCGAAATCATTAATAAAAATGAAATTATGATAGACAAATATCAGGATACTTTAGAATCGTTTCTTCAAAAACTCTCGGCAAGAGAACTTTCAGAAGAAGACAGCAACAAAATATCCCAGCTTATACTTTCGATATCGGATTTTGAAAAAATTGCCGACCATTCTACCAATATATTAAATATAGCAACTAAAATAAATAAAAAAGAATGGACACTTTCCCCCGAAACCATTGCCGAGCTGAAAAATGTGGTTAATGCAGTAAAAGATGTTTTTGATGTTACATTAAATGCATTTTTATTCCAAGATTTGAATTTCGCCTACCAGGTTGAACCTATGGAGCAGATTGTTGATGATATTGCTTATGCGGCTAAGAAAAATCATATTAAACGTGTGAAACAGGCGAAAGTACATATAAAACGGGGGTTTGTCTATGCGGAAATATTAAACGATTTGGAACGTATTTCGGATCACTGTTCAAATATAGCTACAAACCTTATCCAGTCTACGAATACGGATATTCCAAAACACATTTTAAGGTCGCAATTAAAAACAGAAACGGGAAAATATTCCGTTGAATTGGATGAATTTAAAAATAAATATTCGATTGAACGTAAATAGTTTATTTATGCTACCATAATAAAAAAGAAAATAATCGGGCGAATATTATGTTTACTATAGAAAAAGAAAAACTTTTAAAAGAACTTGATAATTTAAATAAACCGTCTGTCCTTGTAATAGGGGATATGGCAATAGATGAAATGGTTTACGGAACAACGGACAGAATAAGCAGAGAAGCTCCCGTTTTGATATTAAGACACTATAATACAAAAATTATTTTAGGTGGAGCATCAAACGCAGCCAATAATATCTCCTCGTTAAACGGAGGTAAAGTCAGCGTTATAGGTACTTACGGCAAAGATTATTATGCTTCAATACTCTTAGAAGCATTCAAAAAAGAAAACATTAATACCGAATATATGGTAGAAGACGAAAGCCGTTCTACAACAGTTAAAACAAGAATATCAGGCTCGTGTTCGCAATCGGTTACTCAGCAGATTGTCAGAATTGACCGAGAAACCATTTCGCCGTTATCCGTTCAAACGGAACAAAAAATAATTTCACAAATAGAAAAAGCCATACCAAAACATGATGCCGTTATTTTATCCGACTACAATATAGGAACTTTAACGGATAATGTAATAAAAAAAGCAATAGAACTCTGTAAAAAATATAATAAAATAATTGTTGTCGATTCTCAAAAAAATTTGGACAGATTTCAGGGCGTAACTTCTATGACTCCTAACCAACCTGACAGTGAAAAATTTGTCGGATTCTTCATAAAAGATTTTAATTCACTAAAGAAAGCAGGCAACGAAATTCTTGATAAAACAAATGCCGAATCGGTTCTTATTACACTGGGTGGTGACGGTATGGCATTATTTGAAAATAACGGTAATTTTGAAAAAATTCCAGTATTTAATAAGACCGATGTATTTGATGTAACAGGTGCGGGTGATACCGTTGTTGCAGTTTTCACCCTGGCAATGGCATCTGGACTTAGTAAAAAAGAATCCGCTATTCTTGGAAATCTTGCGGCAAGTATTGTTATAAGATACTTCGGCTGCGCTACTACTACCATTGAACAGCTTAAAATTGCTTTATCTAAAATAAATTTTGATACACTAATCGTAAAATAATCGGAGGATTTATGAATATATTTAAAAAACTTAAAGTAACTGATTATATTATAATTTTACTTATCGTTGTACTATGTGTAATTGGTACTCTGGCTGTATTTAAAAAGAAAAATTTTTCTAATTTACCTGTTGAAAAAGAAGTTAAAGTTCAATTTGATGTCTTTTTTAGAGGTATAACACTTTCAACTCCGGAATTTCCTATTAAATCAGGCGATGATGCCTTTATTACAATAAGAAATGTTCCTTATACAAAATTAAAAATAGTAGCCTCTCAAGCTCAAGAGAGAATGACATACGTTAATACTCCTCAAGGTGTAACGGTTGCTCCTGATGTGGCAGCTCCAAACCTTGTTGATTGTATTGTTAAACTTGAAGATACAGCTAAGAAAACTCCGGACGGATATGTTGCTGGCGGTAATAAATTAAAAATGGGTATTCCTGTTGTTATTGAAGGTGAAAAATATAAATATCAAGGTACTATTTCCAATATATATGCCGTTGATGAACAGAATACTCAGGAAGAAACACAACAACAAGAAGATACTAAAGATTAATTATGAAAATATTAAATTCCGAAATATTGAATATTATTAATAGAGTTTTGTTTCTTATACAAAATAAAACTGAAAAAGTTACAAACAGCAGCTTTTTAATCCAAAAAACAGATATTTTCATTTTAATATGTATTTTATTGACATATATAGTTTCGACATTTGCTCAGACAGAGCAAATCGGACTTATTTCACTTATAGTTCCTTTGTTGGTCTTTTTTAAAATGTTATTTATTAAGGGCGAAAAATTAGAGTTGGAACAGTGTAATTTTTACCTTGCAATATATTTAATGATTTGCCTGATAAGCAATTTTACTTCGTCAATGCTGCCGCAAAGCTTGTACGGGTTTATGAAAACATTGATTTATTTTGCATTTTACTTTGCAATGTGCCAATTTTTAAAATCCAATAAAAAATATATAACAACTATATTGCTTGTTATAGCTTCTATCGTATCAATAGAAAGTATTATCGGGCTTTTCCAAAATGCCATTGGGTTAGAAAACATTTCTACATGGCAGGATACAAGTTATGTCAATCCCGAAGATGTACTCTCAAGGGTTTACGGAACTTTAAAACCATATAACCCGAATTTGTTCGGAGGATATCTGATAGCAGGATTTTCTTCAATAATTGCCGTTTCGGGAATATTCTTTAATAAAAAGAAAATTTTGGCTGGAATTATAAGTCTTATTTTCGGGTTGATAAGTGCATTATGCATATTCCTTACAGGCTGCAGAGGCGCATATTTAGCTTTGTTTACGATTGTTTTTGGTCTGATTTTTGCTTCTTTTCTCGTTATTTTCTTTGACTTAAATAACGAAAAGATGAAAAAACTTTGGAAATATTTAATCTTTATATTTATAATCGGCGGCATTCTTTTTATGTTCGTTAATCACGGAATATTGCAAAGGTTAATGTCTATTTTTATACTAAGAGGAGATTCCTCAACTTCATTCAGAATGAATGTTTATAACTCGGCAATTCAAATGTTTATCGATAATCCTATTTGCGGAATAGGCGTAGGGAATAAAGTTTTTAGAGAAATATACGGACTTTATATGCTCTCAGGGTTTGATGCTCTTAGCTGTTATTGCGTTTTCCTTGAAATTGCGGTAGAAAGCGGTATATTTGCTCTTTTGGCTTATTCACTTTTTATATTTACTTTAATTTCTAACGGAATTAAAAAATTTATGCAAAAAATTGATATGCCAAATAAAATTATTATTTTTTCAAGTGTTATTACATTAATTGCAGTTATGGTTCACGGATTATTTGATACAGTCTATTTTAGACCGCAAATTCAATACATTTTCTGGACAATGGCAGCTATTTTAACGGTTACGATTAGTAAAGAAGAGTCAAAAGATGAAAATACATGAATATCAAGCTAAAGAAATATTTAAACAGTACGGAATAAATGTTCCAAATTCCATTCTATGCGAAAAACTTGAAGATATAGAAAAATGTGTTCAAAGCATAGGTACCCCCTGCGTTATAAAGGCTCAGGTATATTCAGGCGCAAGAGGTAAATCTGGAGGTGTCAAAATAGCGCAAAATAAAGAAAATGCACTTAAATATGCCTCCGAAATACTTTCTATGGTTCTTGTTTCTCCTCAGGCGGGAATGAAAAAAGTAAACAAAATTCTTATAGAAAATGCTGTCGACATTCAAAAAGAATTATATATGAGTTTTACTTTTGACAGAACAAATGAAGCCGTTACCTTTATTATATCAGAGCAAGGTGGTATGGATATTGAAGAAACGGCTGTAAAAAATCCCGAAAAAATATTTAAACAGGTAATTTATGATACATTTTATCCGATGGAAACCATAGAAAAATTAGGTCTTTCTAGTGATATATCGGAAAAAACAGCCAAAGCCGCTGAGGCTTTATATAAACTCGTTATTGAAAAAGATGCTCTGCTTGCCGAAATTAATCCACTTGTTATTACTAAACAAAATGAAATTATGGCTCTTGATGCTAAATTGAATTTCGATGACAATGCGCTTTTCAGGCATGAAGATATACTTTTGATGAAAGATGAGAAGGAAGAAAATCCATTGGAGCTGCAAGCTCAAAAGTTGGGATTAAACTATATAAAACTTGATGGTACAATAGGTTGTATGGTTAATGGTGCTGGACTTGCAATGGCGACTATGGATATAATTAAACTTGCAGGAAAGGAAGCGGCAAACTTCCTTGATGTAGGCGGCGGAGCAAGCAGTGAAAAGATAGAAAACGCTTTTAAATTATTGATATCGGACAAAAATTTGGAAGCAGTTTTTATAAATATATTCGGTGGAATTTTAAGATGTGATTTTTTAGCGGAAGGTGTAAAAAATGCCATTGCTAATTTAAAAATTGAATGTCCCGTCATTGTTCGAATGGAAGGTACCAATAAAGAAGCGGGAGCAGATATTTTGAATAATTCGGGATTAAAATTCACCGTAGTTAAAGATTTAAATGAAGCAATCGAGGTTATAAGAAAACTGTAATGTCTATATTTATTAACAAAGAAACAAGGTTAATTGTACAGGGAATCACTGGAAAAGAAGGCAGTTTCCACGCAAATAGCTGCAAAGAATACGGAACGAATCTGGTTGGAGGTGTTACTCCGAAAAAAGGCGGGCAGACTATACTTGATGTACCTGTCTTTAATACGGTAAAAGAAGCGGTAGCAGAAGTAAAACCTAATGTCAGTATGATATTTGTTCCTGCAAAATTTGCCGCTAATGCCATAATTGAAGCGGCTGATTCGGGAATTGAACTTATAGTTTGCATAACGGAAGGAATTCCTGTCTATGATATGATTAATGCTAAAAAAGCTGTTAAATTAAACGGAGTAAGATTAATAGGCCCGAATTGCCCCGGTTTGATATCTCCAAATGAAGCAAAAGCGGGGATTATGCCGTCTTCGATACATAAAAAAGGCAGTATCGGAATTATTTCACGAAGCGGAACCTTGACTTATGAAGCGGTGTATCAGTTAACAAAGCTGGGGCTCGGGCAGTCAACCTGTATAGGAATAGGCGGTGATCCGATTATTGGAACAAGTTTTATTGATGTTCTTAAAGAATTTGAGAATGATAATCAAACTCAAGCAATTTGTATGATAGGAGAAATCGGCGGCAGTGCGGAAGAAGAAGCTGCCGAATATATAAAAGAAAATATTACAAAACCCGTTGTAAGTTTTATTACGGGCATGAGTGCACCAAAAGGCAAGCGTATGGGACATGCAGGTGCCATAATATCGGGAAATAAAGGCAGTGCAGCGAGCAAAATAGAAGCACTTACCGCAGCAGGAGTAACAGTCTGCAAAAATCCCGCCGATATAGGAACCATAATACAAGAAGTTTTGTCGAAATAATAAATTTATTCAATAGTTATTTCCGGTTGCGCTTCTGTTTTATTAATCTTTTTGACTTCTGCAGGTATAGACAATTGAACGGGAATAGTTTTAAAGCTTTCAGAAGGCAAGGGAATAATACCTCCCTTTTTTTCGTTTGCCTGCTCATTGTTTGAATCCGAATTTTCGGGAGTGGTTTCATTAGTATTCCCTTCATTTTTCGTTGCTTCAGCAGCTTCTTCTGAAGAAATCGGTTCCTGAATAATATTTAAATCGACTTCGGGATAATCAAACTCAGGACTGCCGTATTCTTTTGTCGCAACTGTCATCATATCTTTCCAAATTCTTGCAGGTGCGCTTCCTCCCGTAAGTCCTGTACTTGAGTTATCATCGTTGCCGATAAATACACCCGTAACAATATCAGGCGTAAAACCTATAAACCAAGCATCTTT
Source organism: Candidatus Gastranaerophilales bacterium (assembly GCA_947624665.1). Lineage (GTDB taxonomy): Bacteria > Cyanobacteriota > Vampirovibrionia > Gastranaerophilales > Gastranaerophilaceae > Avigastranaerophilus. The sequence continues at coordinate 21,293 of CANQLK010000005.1, read as the reverse complement.
ATTATCATTTGTTGTACCTGTTTTGCCGCCCATCGGTTTACCGATATCGGCACCTCTTCCCGTACCTGAAGTAATTACCTTTCTAAGCATAGCGGTCATTATGCCCGCTGTTTCCTTATCAAGAACTTTATTAATTTTTGTTCTTCTTGCCTGATAGATAACTTTTCCTCTTTGTGTAACTATTTTTTCAATGGCATAAGGTTTAACTTTATATCCGCCGTTTGCGAAATTACCGTATACTACAACCATATCATAGAGTTTAACTCCGTTTGAACCCAGAGAAATAGTATAGTCATTGGTTAATGGTGTGGTTATTCCAAGAGATTTAGCCATTTCAATAACGGCAGGAATTCCAATTTTTTCGATAAGTCTAACGGCTACGACATTTGATGATAATGCAAGTGCCTTGTATAACGGCATTTTACCTTTATATTTATTTCCGTAATTTTTAGGACTCCAATTGCCCAGCGTAATCGGCGCATCATCCACCATATCCGTCGGTGAATATCCTTTATGGATTGCGGCGGTATAAACAATGGGTTTGAACGATGAACCCGGAGGTCTGATTGCTTGTGTTACTCTGTCATATTGAGTTTCGGCATAGTCTTTTCCTCCGCAATATGCAATTATTGCACCTGTTGTGGGTGAAAAACTGAATAAAGCCGCCTGATTTTTTACTTTATTCAAATGCCATGCTTTCATATTCTTCTTAATTGCTTCATTTGCGGCAACCTGTGCATCATAATTAAGCGTTGTTATTATTTTATACCCGCCCTCGGATATTTCTCTTTCATCAAAACCTAATTCTTCCAGTTCTTTTAGTACGTAATCTATAAAATACGGGGCTACGTTGGTATTTAAAAGACCGTTTTTCTTATCAAGCTTGATTTCTTCCTTTAAAGCTTGTTCATACTGTGCTTTAGTAATGGTTTTCATTATATACATTCTTTTAAGCACTTTATTTCTGCGTTTTTTTGCAAGTTTTATATTTTTATAAGGAGAATAAACCGACGGAGCCTGCGGAAGTCCTGCTAACAGTGCAGATTCCGCTATCGTTAAATCGGATAATTTCTTGTTAAAATATGTAGCTGCTGCCGCCTTTACTCCATAAGAGCCTGAACCTAAATATACATTGTTCAAATACATTTCCAATATTTTGTCTTTCGATATTGTTTTTTCTATTCTTGCCGCTATCTCAATTTCTTTTATTTTTCTGGTAAGTGTTTTCTCGTTTGACAAAAATAAAATTCTTGCAAGCTGTTGTGTGATTGTACTTGCACCTTGTGTTCCGCTTTTGTGCGTTATTTTATTAGTTATATTAACTATAACGGATCTTGCAATGCCAAATATATCATATCCTTTGTGAGTATAAAAATTTTTATCCTCCGTTGAAATTATTGCATCTTTAATGCTCTTTGGAATTTCATTTATGGATACATATTCATATCTGAATGTTTGAAAAGTCTTAATCAAATGATTATCAGAAGAATATACCTGTGTTACTATATTTCTTGTATAATTATTTAATTGCGGAATCGGTGTTAAATCATCGAGATACATTTTTATGGCGAAATACAACGCCATGCCCGTAGCTATACAAATCACAAATATGATTTTTAAAAAGCTTAAAAACGGATTTTGATTTTTCACTCTTTTTCTGCTCATTAAATTCCTCGGTAATTTGTTATAATATTAAATGATATACTTTATATTAGTATTTTACCAAATAAATAACATAAGAACTCGGATTGTAAACAAATGTCTATGGATTTTGTAAAATCAATATACTATGAAATTAAATCATACTTTGTTCCCGAAAAACTAAAATACCCGATAGATGGGAAATGTTTAAAGTGCGGGAATTGTTGCAGACAAATTCGTTGTTACGGTCTGAAAAATGAACGTGAATTAAAGTTTATGCAGTTTATTTTTCCTCACTATAAAAGATTTTATATAAACGGGACGGATGAAAATGGAGATATAATATTAACGTGCAAGTTTTTATCCGAAGAAGGCAAATGTAATGTATATAAAAAACGGCCCAAAGTATGCAGAGATTATCCGAAAAAAATAATTTCAATTAATGCGCAAATGTTGGACGGGTGCGGATATAGAGTTATGAAAAAAGAATTTAAGGACTATTTTAAAAGTCCTTAAACTATTGTAATTCATAAATATCTTCCTGCTTCAATTTTCTGTTCATTAGTTTATTAAGAACTTCCTTTGGAGTAATATCAGTGTAAACAGCTTCATAGATAGCGGAAGAAACGGGAACGTCAATATTAAGTTTTTCGGCGAGTTCGCAAAGAGCTTTAGAAGTTTTTACACCTTCTGCGACAGAACCAAGTTCATTTAAAATATCATCTATTTTTTTGCCTTTGCCGAGCATTGAACCTACCGTAAAATTTCTGCTGAAAGGACTGGAACAGGTAGCAATTAAATCCCCCATGCCTGAAAGTCCGTATAAAGTGGAAGGACTGGCACCAAGAGCTACGCTGACTCTAACTATTTCAGCCATACCTCTGGTTAATAAAGAGCCTCTGCAATTATCTCCCAATGCCATTGCATCAGCAAAACCCGAAGCTATTGCTATAACGTTTTTTAAGCTGCCGCCGAGTTCGACGCCAATAACGTCTGGATTTGTATATAATCTGAACTTGGAAGGAACGGTTAAATGTTTTTGAATATATTCTGCAGCCTGCATATCATCAGAAGCAACGGAAGCGGCGGTAGGGCAGCCGTTAAGTATTTCTCTTGCAAGCGTAGGGCCCGATAATATTACCAATTTACTGTCAGGGAGTTCATCTTTAATAACTTCGGACATTCTTTTTAACGAAGGGAGTTCAAGTCCTTTAGATAGGTTTACAAGGATTTGATTATTTTTTAAACCGACTTCTCTAAGTTGTTTGCAGACAGGGCGAATACCTGAGGTGGCTACAACAAGTAAAATCACCTCTGCGCCTTCAATGGCTTCGGAAAGGTTATCGGTTATTTCAACTCTTGAATCAAGTTGTACGGGAAGAGGTTTTGATACTCTTTTATATTGCTTAAGTTCATCAGATAAATCCTGAGTCCTACCCCAAACACATATATCATCAAAGTTGTTATTTAAAAGCCAAGCGAGAGTTAACCCCCAGCAGCCAGGTCCTATTACCGTCAGTTTCATCTGTTCCCTCCTTTTATATAGTAACTCCTGCAAAAACTTTTCTTGCTTCTTCTCTGTCATCAAAATGAATTGTTTCGTTTTTCAAAATTTGATAGTCTTCATGCCCTTTTCCTGCAATAACTATAACGTCTTCAGGCTTGGAAATTGATTTTAAGAACTTTATAGCCTGCCTTCTGTCAGGTTCTACAAATACTCTTTTTGTATCAACAGTTTTTATACCCGTCATAATATCCGAAATTATAAGCTGAGGATCCTCGCTTCTGGGGTTATCAGAGGTAACAACAATTTTATCCGATAATTCATCGGCAATTTTTCCCATTTTAGGACGTTTTGTAGTATCTCTGTCCCCACCGCAGCCGAACAGGCATATTAAATCAGAAGTTTCAGGAGTTAATTCCCTTGCAGCTTTAAGAACATTTTCAAGTCCGTCGGGAGTATGCGCATAATCAACTATAACTAAAGGTTTTTTGTTGACTATTTCAAATCTGCCCGCAACGCTTTTTGTGTTTTCAAGTGCTTTTATAATCGTATTGCAATTTATATTCATCGAAAGACCTGCTGCAAACGCCGCAAGCGCATTGTATACACTAAACATTCCGTTAAGATGTAAGTTTAACTTATAAGTAGTATTATTATAAACAACATCCAATTTTGCTCCGTCTATTGAAAAATCAATATTTTCAGCTTTTACGTCACAATTATTTTTTACTCCGTATGTAATGACCTTAACTTTTTCTGGAATGACTTTTAAAAAGTCATCGGCATAAGAATCATCGGCATTTATAACAGCAAAAGCTCCCTGCTTAAGACCTTCAAACAGCATTGCTTTAGCTTTAAAATAATTGCTCATTGTAATATGATAGTCCAAATGATCTTGAGTAAGATTTGTAAAGACTGCACCGTCAAAATCACAACACCCTACTCTTTGCTGTTCTAACGAATGAGAACTTACTTCCATAACTACATTATTAATTCCTCTGTCTGACATAAGCCTTAAATCTCTTTGCAGTTCAGGCGGTTGAGGTGTTGTATGTTTTGCTTCCTTATAACTGTCAGTACTTGATAATTTATAACCCAAAGTACCTATTAATGCACATTTTTCACTATTTTCTTCTATAATTCTTTGAATAAGGTGAGTAACTGTAGTTTTTCCGTTTGTTCCCGTTACTCCAATCAAATTAATGTTTTTTGAAGGCTCACCGTAAAAAGCGGAGGCAATTTTTGCCATCGTTCTTTTTGTATCTTTAACTATAATTTGCGGAACATTCAATTCTAATTCTTCTTCGCAAAATAGTGCCGAAGCTCCATTTTCTACCGCCGAGCGAGCATATTTATGTCCGTCTGAAGTTTCGCCTCTTATACATATAAATATATCTCCCTGCTTTGTTAGCAAAGAATTATATGATATTCCTTCTATTTCAACATCATTATAATTTTTGGTTTTATAGTCATCTAACAATTTTATTACTTCACTTAAATGCATATATACCTCTTTTACTATTGTACAACATTTTTATCCGGCGGAATATTTAAAATTCTCGCACATTGATTTGCTACTTCTTTAAATATGGGGCCAGCAACCGTATTACCCCAAACAGGGCCGTTACTCGCCGAATCAACAACTACATAAACCAGTATTTGCGGATTACTTGCGGGTAAATATCCTATAACGGAAGCATACAAAGAATTAGAATAACCTTTTCTCTTTTCGTTAGGTTTTCTTGAAGTTCCTGTTTTACCTGCAACAGTATATCTGTCCAGATTTATTGCCGCTCTTGAACGACCTACGCTTTCTGCCAAAAGATTTGTAACCGTTCTTGCAGTTTCAGGTTTAAGCGCTTGAATTTTTTGAACTTTTTCAGCTTCTTCTTCGGGTGAATATTTTATAACGTGAGGAGTAACTCTTACCCCGTCATTAGCTAAAGCACTTACGGCACTAACCATCTGAATAGCCGTAACGGAAGCTCCGTAGCCGTATCCCATGGTAGCTTGTCTTGATTTGTCCCAAGATTTCGGCTTGGGCAGTAATCCTGATGATTCTCCGTTTAAATCAATTCCCGTTTTCTTTCCTATCCCTAAATCAGTCAGAATCTTATAAAATTCTTCGGGTCTCATCATTAATGCTATATTTGCGCTTCCTACGTTACTTGAATGTTCAAGTAAATAAATAAGATTTATATGTCCCGGGAACGGATGTTTATGATAGTCATAATTTTGTACCGTCCAACTTCCAAGCTGCATTTTCCCCGTATCAAGTACTGTGGAATTTTTGTTAATTTTTCCGCTCTCTATGCCTGCGGCAACAGTTAAAGTTTTAAATGTCGAACCCGGCGGATATACATCAGATAATGTCCAATTTTTCAAATTAATTGCCGAAACTTTTTTATAATTGTTCGGGTTGTAACGGGGATAGACCGCATAACCTAAAATCTCACCGTTATGAGGATTCATTACTATAACCGCACCTCTTGCAGCTTGTTTTTGAGTAATTATATTCAAAAGCTCTTTTTCGCAAACGTGCTGAATAGCGGAATCTATTGTCAAAGTGACAGTTTCTCCGATTTGAGGCGTTGCCGCCAAAACAGGATCGGTTGCCGTATCGTATATAATATCGCCTCTGGGCGTTCTTTGAACTTCTACTTTATCCTTTACATTATCCAATTTATCCTTTGCTGTAAGTTCAACGCCTGAAGCCGTTTGCGCATCGGGATTGTAATAACCTATAATGTGTGCCGCAAGCTCATCTTGAGGATATACCCTCTCATTCTTTTTATCAAGACTCAATTCCCTTAATCCGAGTTTTTTTATCTGCTCGGCTTTTTGCCTGTCTACGTCTTTCTTTAAAAGAATTACCGTTGCTCCTTTATTTATATGTTCTATTATTGTTTTTTTATCAATCTCCAAATAAGGAGATAAAATTTCTGCAAGCTCTTCGGGTGTATGGTCAAAATATTCTCTGTGTGCATACAAATTATATGAAGTTTTATCCGAAGCCAACCTTAAACCGTTTCTGTCAAGAATTTGCCCACGCATTATAAAACTTTTACTGTATCTCTGATTTTTTGCCTTCGTTTTATAATGCCTTACATCAAGTATTTGAAGCGAAAATAAGTATAATATCGAGAAGATAAACATAGCAAGAAAAAAAACATGCGCATATTTAATACGCTTTTCCACTTGTTTTATTCTGTCTTTTTCGCTGTTTTCTTTCATATCCCAAATTTTAACCAATACTAGCGTAGCATAATATCAGCAAACTTTAAATAATTTAACTTAAATTAATATCCGATTGTCCAACCGTAATTGACAGGTATAGGATTAATTTTCGGCTTGGAATTCATTTTTATTTCGGGTACTTCTATTATATTTTTAGCAGTATCCAACTCCGCATTTTCCAATATAGCTGAATCTATCTTCTTAAATGAATGCAAATTATCTAATTTATTTTGAAGTTCAATATTTTCATTAGATAAAGAAACGATTTCCCGCCCTAAATTATTCATGTTCTTTTCGCTGTCCGAAACAAAATAATAACTTACAAGAGATAAAAATACCAATAATAAAAGCATAAGACTTAAAACTTTATTGATTTTTTCTGCGGCGGTTTTCTTATGAACATATTTAGGAAAACGACCGTATATAACAGGATTTGTAATCGGTGCATTGACCGTATTACGTTCATATCCGTATGTTGAATCAATATATCTTATTGAACTTCTGCTCAATTAATGTCTCCCCTTGAGATTATTCTTTATTTATTCTTACGGCTGCCCTCAACTTTGCCGATCTTGAAGGCGGATTTACCCTTACTTCTTGCGCACTTGCAACTATCGGTTTCTTTGTTATCAACTGTAATATGGGTTGATGAAATTCAGTTTCCTCCGGCATTGCCCTGAATTTTTCCCGTTCATTTTCAAGTGCATCCCCTGTCCATTCTTTAGAATAGTATTTAAATATATTTTTTACTATTCTATCCTCCAATGAATGGAATGTAACTACTGATAGTATAGCACCATTTGATAATAATGTAAGCACATCATTTAACGTATTTTTAATATTGTTAAGTTCATCATTAACTTCAATTCTTACAGCCTGAAAAATTCTTGTAGCCGGATGAATTTTTGATTTTATTCTTGGAGTGGCTTCAAAGACAATATTTACAAGCTCTTTAGTTGTTTTTATTTTAGCTTTTTTTCGTGTTTCTATTATTTTTTTTGCAATCCTTTTTGAAAACCGTTCTTCGCCGTATTCGCTAAAAATACGCACTAATTCGTCCTCGGGGTATCCGTTAATTACGTCAATGGCTGATTTTTTGGATGATTGATTAAATCTCATATCGAGTTCGGAATCTTTTAAGAAACTGAAACCTCTTGTGTCAGAAGTTAATTGATGAGTTGAGGCTCCTAAGTCAAAAACAATTCCCCCATTTATTTCTTTAATATTATTTTTTTCTAAATATTTCTTAATGTTTGTATAAGAATCATTTACAATCGTTAAATTTTTGTAATCTTTTAATTTTTCACGTGAAGCATTAATTGCATCAATATCGACATCAAAAGAAATAAGCTGCCCTGATGGCGATATTCTTTTTAAAATAAGCTCGCTGTAGCTGCCTCCTCCAAGGGTCGCATCTATATATAGTTTGCCATCACTGCAATTAAGTGCATCGACAGCTTCATTTAACATTACAGGATAGTGCTTATATTCCTGCATTTATTTTATTCCTTCTTGCTTATTAATTGATTTGAGCCAGTTTTTCGAGTTTTAATTTTTGGTCGTGAGCCATTAATAATCCTATAAGTTCATCAAGATCGCCGTCGATAACCGTCCATACATTTAAATTTTGACCTATACGGTGATCGGTAAGACGTCCTTGTGGAAAATTATATGTCCTTATACGCTCCGAACGGTCGCCTGTTCCTACTTGCGAACGACGAAGGTCTGTTACTTCTTTCATTTGCTTTTGAACTTCCATATCATAAAGTTTTGCTTTTAATATTTGAAGTGCTCTTTCTTTATTTTGAAGCTGTGAACGTTCTTCCGTGCAGAAAATCATAATCCCCGTCGGCTTATGAAAGACTCGGGCCGCCGTTTCTACTTTATTTACGTTTTGTCCGCCCGCACCACCCGAGCGTGCCGTTGTAATTTCTATATCGTTCATATTAAGTTCTATTTCAACATCGTCGACTTCAGGCATGACGGCTACCGTAGCCGTTGAGGTGTGCACCCTTCCTTGAGATTCTGTTGCGGGAACTCTTTGCACACGGTGAACTCCCGATTCATATTTTAATTTTGAATATATGCTGTCTCCTTTTACTGAGATTATGACTTCCGATACACCGCCTGCTTCACAGTCGGTTTTGCTGAGTATTTGAGTTTGCCATCCTTGTTTATCAGCGTATCTCAAATACATTCTCATTAAATCACCCGCAAAGATATTAGCCTCATCACCACCTGCAGATCCCCTTATTTCCAACATAATGTCTTTGTCATCCATGGGGTCTCTTGGTAGTAATAAAACTCTCATTTTTTCTTCAAGCTCTTGCATTTTTTCTTCATTTGTTTTTATTTCGTCGTGAAGAAAATTTCTCATCGTTTCATCTGATTCGCTTTTAATCATTTCTTGCGCATCTTTAACCGATTGTTCCGCATCTTTCCAAGCGTGATAGACTTCGACCGTTTCTTCCATTGCTTTTCTTTGCTTTGATAAAGCTTTAAATCTGTTATAATCTTGTATTACCTCGGGATCGGATAATATTTGACCCAGTTCAATATATTTATTTTCTATTTGAAGTATTTTTTCAAGCATTTCTTCCATAATTATTGACCTTTCAACGGCATTCTTCCGCAGGATTTGTCTTCGTCACAAAAACCCCATCTCTCGCATTTCGGTACAAGATAATCTTTAAGCCACGGTTCTTCTTTGATTAACTCGTCACACATTCTCTTTACAAGAATTCTTATTTCTTTTTGAGCTCTCGAACACAATCTTAAATTAGCCAGATGGATTAATTCTCTTAAATTTAAACTTGCGACCATTGAGGTTGAAGCGGCATTGGGCAACATTGCTCTGGCGTCTTCTGCCGGTATCCCTTTTTTTGTGAATTCAATATACAAATCGGAAATTTTATTCATTAATTCTTCAAATTTTTGCTTTAATTCCGTATTATTTTCTATTGTATCGGGAATTATATAATCAAACTGTTCTTTTTCTTTAACGTATCTTTGTGATTTTTGTGAAAAAGACATGAGTCTGTGTCTTACAAGCTGATGAGAACATGCCCGTGAGATATTGCTTATGGCAAAACTGACTTGAATATGTTCAATAGTGCTGTAATGACCGGAAGATACTACTTTGTTAATAAGTTTTAACATTTTTTCGGTATCTTGTGCCGAGTCACAATCATAAATATTTAAAGGGGAATCCGAACTGTAACAAGTTCTACAGGCAGTATATATTGTTTTAAGAATATTTTCAGGTTTAGAAATTAATCTGACCTGTGCATATTTATCATTTGCCATAAGTTTCTCCCGCTTAAAATTTATATAGATAAACAAATACCGCCGAAAAAAGCGGTATAAAAAAAGCAGCACCAAATATTTAAGGCGCTGCTTATTATGCTATTTTTGTTGATAACGTTTTTTGAATTTTTCAATTCTTCCTTCAGTATCAACGATTTTTTGATTTCCTGTATAAAAAGGATGACAGTTATTGCAAATTTCAACCGTTATATCATCCATAACGGAACCTGTTTCTATTTCGTTTCCGCATACACATTTTATTACAGTCTTTTTGTATTCGGGATGTATTTCTTTTTTCATTTTATATACCTCTGTTTCAATAATCTTACTTTGAATTATAACTGCGTGAAAATTTTATATCAAGTATACTTTTGTAATTTTTATCTCAAAATGTAACAATTTTACAATTTATTTTTTTTTTAAATATATAATAAAAATAGATGTATTAAAATTTTACAAGTTGTGGTATTATATAATTAAGATAGTTAAATGAGAGTATAAGGAAAACATAATGAAAAAAGCATTTACATTATCTGAAGCTTTGGTTACGTTAGCAATACTTGGTGTTTTGGCAGCAATATTGATACCTGTAATCAATAATGTACGTCCTGATAAGGATAGATTAACTTATAAGAAAGCATTGTATACATTACAAAGTGCCGTATCTAATGCTATGGATTCGACAGAGTATTCGATGGCTGCAAATTCGGCAGCTTATTGGGGTGATGAAATGGTACATGATGAAGATTTTTGTACCGCAATCGCCGAATCACTTAATATTTCGGGCGGATATATTTGTTCCGCCGATAAAATAAGCGCTAAGTGCGGTTCTCCGAATACTTCATATTCCTGCCCGAACTTTATTACTACGGACGGTATAAGATATTGGAGTCTTGAAGGTAAAATTCCTGTGGGCGGTACTCGTACAATATTTGTTGACCGTAAACTTACCACCGGTGAAGTTAACGGTATTGCAAAACTCAGAGGTAGAACTGCTGAAGGTCTGAAAATTAAAGTCAGATATGACGGTAGAGTTTCGACCGATGAAGGCGGAGAATACAGCTACGAAAACGAGTTGATTGAAAATTCTCTCCAAGTTCAAGCAGGCAGCAGACAATAATTAGTTTCGTAAAAGAGAACCGCAATCAGCGGTTCTTTTTTTTCATTTAATCCGGTGTCGCAACAGTCTTGAAATTGCTTTTTGCTCGGTCTAGTCGCTCCTTCGGCTGCCGTAAAAATTTACTCGGACATTTTTATTGTATAATACTTTAAATGATGATAAAAATATAAGCATGATTTGAAGGAGGATTATATGAGTGAAGAAATAAAAGCACAAATAGGAATTATCGGCGGAAGCGGTTTTTACAGTTTTTTTGAAGAATCAGGCAGACCTTTTCAGGAAATAACCGTCGATACTCCATACGGAAAACCTTCCGATCCTATTACAATCGGTGAAATATACGGAAAAAAAGTTGCTTTTATTCCCAGACATGGCAGAGATCACAGATTTTTACCGCATTTAGTCAACTACAGAGCAAATGTATGGGCTTTAAAATCTTTGGGAGTTACGAGGGTAATATCACCTTGTGCTGCAGGAAGCCTGCAAAAGCATGTTAAACCGGGTGACTTTGTTGTGTGCGACCAATTTGTTGATTGGACGGACGGAAGAAAAAATACTTTTTTTGAAGGGCCTGTTTGTGTTCACCCGAGTGCTGCCGACCCATATTGTCCCGAACTCAGAAAAATTGCCGTTGAACAGGCAAAAAAACTTAATATTAATGTTCATGATAAAGGCACCGTTGTTGTAATTAACGGCCCCAGATTTACAACCAAAGCTGAATCACAATTTTTTACTAATCAAGGTTGGGAAGTTATTAACATGAGTCAGTATCCTGAAGTCCATCTGGTTCATGAACTTGATATGTGTCCCGTAACCATTGCTCTTATCACTGATTATGATGCCGGCTTGGTAGGTGATGTTCCTCCTGTTACTCATCAGGAAGTTATGGAGGTCTTTAAATCCAATATTACCAGATTAAAAAGTTTATTAGTCGCAATTATTCAAAATATTCCGATTGAAAGAAATAATTGTGAATGTCATAATATTTCTCATACTTCATAGGGAAAATTGATATGATTTCAAATATTGTTTATTTGTTTTTTAAAATAATATATTTAGTAATAATAGCTGTTGTTTTATTAAGCTGGATACCTGTTATTAACAGAGAAAAAGAGCCTGTTGTTACTTTGATTAAGATTTATACTCTTATAATGCAGCCTTTTCGGTTTATTCCTCCCATCGGTATGATAGATATTTCTCCTTTAGTTGCATTTATTATTCTTCAATTAATTGAGCAATTATTGTACAAAATATTAATTCCGTTAGGGTTGTGATATTTTTTAACTCATTAAAATACATAAAAGTTTACGGCTTCCTTTTGCAATAAATATTGCAAGGAAGCTGAAAACAATATCATATAATATTTTTGCAAATGATTGAAAATATATCATATTTGAGATGAAGTCAAAAGAATCATGCCGCAGCATAGCAATTATGCACATATAGAATATTCCTATCAAATGGATTATGCATACTCCGTAAAGGGTTGAAAGAAGGAGATTTATAATAGAATCCCCTTTTTTTAATTGCTTTGTTACCAAGAATACTGCGAATATGAATGAAAAAATATATCCGAAATTATATTGAAATACGTAAGACAGTCCGCCGCCAAGTCCAAAAATCGGATACCACGGTGTTAACCCTAACATAATATATATTAATACGGCAAGCATTCCCCAAAATTCACCCAATAGTGCAGCTATAAAAATTACTATCGGAATTTGCATAATATATTCAAATTTCAAATACGACAATATTCCGCTGTCGGGTATATTAAAACTGATTTTTATTTGAGTAAATGTTCCCATTACAAGTAACACTATGCAGCACGCCAATATTACCAAGGTTCCCAAGCAAAATTTTATATTTTGATTCGGCTTATGTATTTTTTTTATTCCTGCTTTTATTCTTTTGTTTATCATAGTTTATTTTATTTCTTTTAATTCCTGTTTTAGCATATTGAAATTATTTTTAAATTTATCATACCAAATGTTTTGAGTAAACATTATAATAGCATTTTCTCCGTTATCCTGATAGTAATTTTTTCTCATGCCGATTGATTCAAATAAAAATTTTTCATATAAGCCAATAGCAGCAACATTGCTTTCCCTAACTTCCAGCGTAATATATTTTATCATATTCTTATAACAATCACTGATAAGTTCCGTTAAAATTGCCTGAGCTAGTTTTAATCTTCTGTAATCGGGATGAACAGCAAGTGTTGTTATGTGTGCTTCATCTATAATATGCCAGCAGCCTGCATAAGCAAGTATTTTTTTGTTTTCTTTTTCGGCTTTATAATATTTTGCAAGATTATTTGAAAGTTCATTATAAAATGAATTTTTTGACCAATGGTGATTAGGGTGAACTATTTTTTCAAGTTCAAATACCTGTTCAACATCTTCATTATTCATTCTTTGAATTTTAACTTCCACTTTCATCCTCGTTTAAAAATCGTTCAGTTTCGGTATTTTTATTCTAAAAACATCCTCTATATCAATTCCGTTTAAAATTTCGTTAAATAAAACATTTTCCTCAACGCTTTTTCCTTTAAAGTTTCTTATTAATCCCAAAACTTTAACATCGCTATATGATTCAATAAGTCGTGGAAATGCTTTTATCTCGGTATTTTCAGAATAAAGAGGATATTTATTTATGATAACTCCTGCTATATCAATCCCCGCAGCTTTTGCCGTATTTACTTCGTTTAAATATTCATTCAGGTTGTTTTCTCCCGGGGTTACGATAAAAAGAATCGGAGTTTTCAGTTCCAACGGTATTTGTATTGAAAAGAACTTTTCTTTTATCGGAGTCATTAAACCTCCCGTAAGCTCCATAATGACAGTATCAAATTCTTTTTCAAGCAAATTATAGTCTTTTATAATATTTTCGGGATTAATTATAACATTTTCAATTTCCGCACCAAGTGCGGGAATTGCTCTTGTTTTCAGCATATAGGTAGAATGAGTTTTTATATATTTATCAAGCATTTTTACAAATGCCAAATCGGGCGAAACCAAATAATGCCCCTTATCAACGGCTCCTGTTTGTATGGGTTTATATACTGCCGTTTTATATCCCAATGACTGCATAACAGAGGCTAATCCCGATACTATTACCGTTTTCCCGCTATTATTTCCTATTCCCGTTACTGCTATATTCATACTTAAATTATATCAAATCCGTTTTTTTTTACACGCATTTTTCATTTTCATTGTAATATTTCACAATTAAATGTAAAATGCTGTTATGAAAAAGTTTTTTTTAAAAATCTTATATATCACTTTAATCGGGATAATAATGGTTAATTCCGTCGGTTCTGCCTTTGCGGCGGATGATACCGAGGTCTTGAAAATTCGTAAAGGTACTTTTGCTAAAGTAATGACTCTTGATGAATTTTCCACGTTAACGGCAGATACCGAAGATGAAGTTAAATTTATAAATACACAAGATATGTACGTGTATGAAACAAATGCAATTCCCGAAGGAACCATTTTCTACGGTGAAATAGAAGACGTAAGAGAACCAGTAAAAGGTAAAGACGGAGCTTTAAAAATTTACGTTTATAAAATGATTACACCTGATAAAAAAGTATATAAACTTAATGCATACATATATAATGAAAATGATAATTATATCGGAGGCAGAAATACCCCAAGCGTATATTATCATCGCACACCTCATTATATTCAGGGCTATAGACCAATATTGCAGGCAAGACCTTTAAACGTTTATGAAATGGGAAAGCATACGGTTGTTAAACCAGGTGCGGAATTATTTGTTATTTTTGAAGATGATGTTATTCTAAAATAAATTTTATGTTGTAAAATTTTTATATCGGAGGAAAAATGAAAAAAATATTTATATCCGTATTTTTTATAATAATGCAGCTAAACAGCTCTTATGCTCTGAATGAACAAGATATAGTGGAGAGTGAATATCCGCTTCCCGATATTACAGGCAGTGAACAAAGTCAAAATAATGAAATCCCTGCTGTATCCGAAGAAAAAAATGAGTACATGACGCCGTATACAATTCCCGTAAATCATTATAAATCTCAGGAATATAAAAATAATAATCACTCTAACACTTGTATTGTTCCCGTAAATACTAAGTTTCCTGCGATATTGGTTACTCCGATTTCCTCAGAAACGGCTAAATTAGGCGACAATATAACATTTTATCTTCCATCAGATTTCTATTATAAAGGAAAATTAATTGCAGGTTCGGGAAGTATGCTTTACGGCACGGTTATTCTTGTTAAAAGAGCAGGAGTCCCCAATAAAAATGCTAAATTACAGGTAAGGTTTTCCAATATAAAAACTCCATCGGGACAAATGATTCCTGTTTCGGCATGTATTGAAACTAACGACGGTACGGGTATTCTGCAAGCAGGAAATACCGATGTGGAAGGTCTTGAAATGATTACTTCTCTTCTTGAAAAAGGAGAAAATATAGAAATTCCAAAAAATGCTCAAATGAATATTGTTTTGGATCAGCCTGTTACCGTAACTTCTAATACTCCTTATTAATAGTTATTCAGGCGATTTGTTTTATCAATGTTTTTTTGATAAAATAATTGGCAAATGGGAATTTAGGGATGTCTGTCATAAAAAATGATGATAATATAAAATCTAAGGAAAATAAAAAATCTTCTTTAACATACAGAATACCTGCGGTTTTAAGAGAAGATAAAGAAGAAATATCTTTTGAAAAATCAGTTATAATAGCATTGATTTTACATCCTGCCGTTGTACTTATTTTGCTTCTTTCTTCCTTTATTTTAAAACTGTTGGGAATAGACTTTAATCTGTTTAACAAACCTGATTTAAAGCCTAAAGATATAGAATTCGTACTGGTAGAAAAAGAAGCACCGCCTATAGATAAGAATACAAAAAACAGAGCGGATAAAAATTCACAAGCGGGAGGAAAGAACGACCCTAAAAGAGCGGTATCACTTCCTCAGACTTCCGCACCGAAATCACCTGCGAAGAAACCTTCTTCGCCTGCTCCGAGCAAGCCTGCTCAACCGAAACAGCCTGCGGTTAAACCTGCTCAACCGAAACAGCCTGTTCAACAAAAGCCTGCTCCAAGCAAACCTGCTCCGGTACCAAGTGCTTCTCCAAAACCTACGGCGGAAGCACCTAAGCCACAAGCACCTAAACCCGCAGCACCTTCGGTTTCAGCACCAAAACCAAACCCTGCTTCTTCATTTAATATTCCGATACCAAAATCTAATATACCGAAAATTGCTCAGCCTTCATCGGCACCTGTCACTTCTGCTCCAAGTTCAAGCAGTGCATCTTCGGGTAGTACGGGCGGATCATCAAGTTCATCTCCTTCGCCGAGCTTTTCACCTACTACATCTAAAGGCGGCGCAGGCGGAACCGGAACCGGTTCGGGCGGTGGCGGAAGATTTAGTAACGGAACAGGCACGGGCAAAGGTAACGTGGGAAACCCCGGGCCCGGCAATCCCAACGGCGCTCCAGGTATTGATGCAATTAAAGAACCCGACTTCGGTCCTTATATGAAAGAACTTCAAAGACGTATAAAAATGAATTGGGATCCGCCTAAAGGAAATGAAAGCAAACGTGTAGTATTGTTATTTAAAATAGCACGGGACGGAAGATTACTAAGTGTCCAAGTTCATCGCTCTTCAGGTCTGCCTGCGGCTGATAATGCAGCTATTAATGCGGTTAAATTGACGGCTCCTTTCAGACCGCTGCCGCCCGAATTCAAAGGTAACAGCGTTGATATTCAATTCACCTTTGACTACAATGTTCTTGGGGCAACCAGATACTAAATATATAAATAAAATTAAAAGAAAAGAGGAAATAAATTATGGAATTACTACTGAATTCAATTAAAGAGGACTGGGCGGTATTACTGCCTATTCTGATTTGTTCTGTTCTGACTGTCGCCGTTGCAATCAACAGATTTAACTTTTATAATAAAAATAAAAGAGATGTTGTTAAATTTATCAGAAGTTTAAAAACGGAATTGGTTAATAATCGTCTTGAACCTGCCAAAAATTTAAGTATTCAGCTCGGCGGTGTTATAGGTGAAGTCGCAGAAGAAGCTGTTAGAATTTTTTCCGAACAAAAACAAGGATTTTCACGTTCTTTTGATATTTCAGCTAATTTAGCAACAAGAAAACTTGAAAAATATCTAACGATACTCGGAACAATAGGCGGTGTTTGCCCATTCTTAGGTTTATTCGGAACGGTTGTAAGAATTCTTTTTACCTTCCAGGATTTGGCTTCACAAGGTAATCAGTCCGCTGCTGTTGCTATGGGTATTGGTTCGGCACTTATTGCTACTGCCTTCGGTTTAGGAGTTGCTATTGTTGCCGTCGTACTTTATAACCTTTTCCAATCTACGGTTAAAAGATATGAAGACGACTTCCAATTAATCAAATTATTATTCTTAAGTTTTACTGATTCTGAAGAAAAATCTCAAGCAAGAGCTTTAGTATAGGAAATCAACAAAAATGGCTTTTTCAACTTCAAATGATAAAAAAACTTTATTTACGGAGATTAATATTACCCCGCTAACCGATATCTTTTTGGTATTGCTAATCATAATGATGGTAATAGCACCCTCTTTTCAGACAATCGATACCGATATAAATATCCCCGAAATAAACAGCGGTTCGGCTGTAGAACAAAAGAATGCCGAAATCTCGGTTACGAAACAAGGTTCTTATTATATTAACGGAAAACCTATTTCGCCCGATAATCTTGTTCTTGAACTTAACGCATTAAAGCCGTCGCTTGAGAAAGCCGAAGTTGTTGTAAAAGCTGATACACAGACAAAAAGCAGCGAAATCCAAAAAATCATGAAGGCTGCTCAGGAAGCCGAATACGGAAAACTGATTCTTGCGGGCGAACCGCTTACTAAAAAAGAACAAAGAAAACTTGAACAAAATGCTGCTTCGGATGTTCAAAAAAATGTTCAAAAAGATGTTCAAGAAAATGTTCAAAAAACTTCAACGCAGTCACCATCGGTGGATTGGAACGAATAAGGATTTTACTTATGGCATCACAAAGAAAAACTTTTAATGAAATTAATATTACCCCTTTAACGGATATATTTTTGGTTCTACTAATTATTATGATGGTTATAGCACCGTTGTTGGATCAGCAGGGCTTAAATCTTGCCGTTCCAAATATGATTGAAGTAGAAGATGAAATTAAAGATTCAAAATTAATTAAAATACTTGTTACTGATGATGATAAATATATGCTTGATGATACCGAAATTTCGGTTAACGATTTGACTCAAACAATAAAAGAGCAGGCTCAAACCAATACCGACGGATTGTTAATTATGACTCAAAATAACGCAACTCACGGTGCTGTTGTTAAGCTTATGGATGAAGCAAGAAATGTTGGTGTTACAAGTATTTCTTTAACCGAATACTAATTATATTTCTAATCTTTTTTCTTCGTATTCTACCTGACAAAGTTTATTCTTTTCTTGCTTATCGTAATTCCTTATTTGTTCAAGGGTTCCGTCGGTTTCATTTTTGTATTTAACAATCATTTCCCCATACATGAATATATTATAGGGTGATTTTTTATTTTTATGGTTGGATGAAAATTCAAAGCTGCATTCTTGTTTCCCGTTATCCGTTGTTTCTGTTCTTTTTGCTATTTCTTCCGCTACAATTTTGTTCTTTAAATTATTGCTTAATTCGGGTCTGTTTTCTTCGATTTCTTTTATTGCTTTTGCATCTTTACCTGAAAGTAATATCAAATTTCCGTCACGGGATTTTCTGAATATTATTCCGTCTTTACCGTTATAGTCGCCTAAAGCGGATTTAAAAAATTCTCTTATTTTTTCGGATTGACTTTTATTATATTCTTTAGTTTGTTTTGAATTTAGCACTTTGTTTATTTCCAAAACAGCTCTGTCTGTTTTTGGAGATATTGATTTATTTTGTGTAAATACTTTTATTGCCCTGCCAAAATTTTGAGTAGAATTAATGCTATTGATTTTCATAGTCCGCTCCTCATTAGTAAAACAATGCTATGTACAGATACAGCTTTCTTTTGACCTACGGAATCAAGTCCTTCCATAGTTTTTGCTTTTATTGATATTAATGATTTATCGATTTGAAGAGTTTTTGCAAGTTTTTCCCGCATTAAAGGGATATACGGTTTCATTTTTGGTTCTTGCACAATTATTGTATTATCAATATTATTTATTGTATAGCCTTTTTCCTTAACAAGATTATAAGCCTGTTTTAGAAGAATAAGACTGTCAATATCTTTGTAATTATCATCGTTATCTGGGAAATGTGTTCCGATATCGCCTAAAGCAAGCGCACCAAAAAGCGCATCAATAATTGAATGAGTTAATGCATCAGCATCAGAATGTCCTAACAATCCTTTTGAATACGGAATTTCAATTCCTCCCAAGATTAGTTTTCTGCCTTCTTCAAGTTTGTGTATATCAAAACCTTGTCCTATTCTATACATCAAATTTACTCCATACAAATTTTTCAACAGCTTTAACAAATCCGTCATTTTGAACGGTATCTGTTATATAATTTGCCTTACTTTTAATAATGTCTGTTCCGTTGCCCATAGCGACACCTATACCCGCCGTTTCAACCATTTCTATGTCGTTATTTTGGTCGCCTATTGCCATTACTTCATTTGTTGTAAATCCGTATTTATTCGCCAAAAATTTTATTCCGTTTCCTTTTGTTGCTTCTTTATTTGCTATTTCACAAAAATAATCGGTTGATTTTACTGTATATATTTCCGGATATTTTTCTTTCAGATAATCAGTAAGATTATCTATTTTTTTTGTATCATAGTTAATTGCAAGCATTTTATTTAATTTTGAAAAATCCAGTTCGTTAAAAGAATTTACTTTAAAATAATCAATTCCTTTATCGCCAATATAGTCCTTAATATAGTCGTCATCATCTTCTACGTATAATTTATCTTCCACATAAACATTAAGATGAATATTTCTTTTTTTACAATCGGTAATTATTTTATTTGCTATATCAGGGTTTAAGTACTTAACATCCAATATTTCACCTTCATAGGAATTAACCAAACCGCCCTGATAGCATATAAAAGGACATTTAATGCCGAGTTTTTCAGCAACTTTTCTTGCACTGGAATAACCTCTGCCTGTTGCAATTACGACTTTTATTCCATCTTGAGCCAATTTATTTATACAGTCTTTTACTTTATTTGTTATTCCCGTATCAGGAGTGTATATTGTCCCATCTATATCCGTTACAACCATTTTTATCATAATTTATAAGCCCTCATAAGTGCTGAGATTGATTTTGCATCATTTATTCTTCCGTCTTTTATCATTTTAAAGACTTCTTCTTTATCAATTTTTGTATATTCCAATATTTCGCCTTTATCGGTATGTTGATTGGCACAGGTCAAATTTGAAGCTTTAAACAGATACAATTTTTCGCTGCAAAATCCGGGCGTAGTCCAGATAAATCCAAGTTCTTGCCATTCCGATGCAATATACCCCGTTTCTTCTTCAAGTTCTCGCTTTGCTGCATCAAAAATCGTTTCTCCTTCTTTATCCAGCTTTCCTGCGGGAAGTTCGTATAATACTTCTTTTGTCGGATATCGAAACTGACGAACCATTAATATTTTTCCGTTCTCATCTTCTGCCGCAATTACCACCCCGCCGTTATGATGAACTACTTCTCTTATTGTTTTGTATCCGTCCGATAACTCGACATCATCTTTTGTTATCTTAAAAATTTTACCTTTATATATTTCTTGAGAGTTAAGAGTTTTTTCAAATAATTTTTTCATAATTAAATTATAATATAAAAACCTTTTATTATATAATTTAATTATGAGTAAAAATCTGATAGGGTTTTGGGGATATCCTCATCCCGAATTGATAAAAAAATATAAAATAAATTATCCGAATGCGAATTGGGTTGATTTCGATATAGATTACGGCTTTGAAAAAAATGATATCCTGCCCGATTCATATTGTGCAATTATAAAAAACATTATAAATGCTGCATTTCACTATAAGGATGAACTTATAGTTATATTGGCACCTATAGGTAAAGATAAATGCGACAGCGGTTGGTTCGCTTATGAAATCTTAAAAGATATGGGGTTTAATGTTATAAAAAGTATATTTGAAGAGCTTTCATATAAGCGGGATATCAGAATTTCCACTTCCGACATACCTTTGAGGCAAAAAATAGAATTGATAACAAAAGAGATTTATGCGCCTCAAGACCTTGATTTAACGCCTTGTAAAGCGAAATTCGGTTTTTGGGGAGTACCGCCGAATGACCTTTCTTTGTTGGAATTATTTCCGAAGGAAACACACGTATACGGTTGGAGCAGATGTGTTGAAGCTATGGCTCCATCTGATATTGAACTTGAAATGTATGCAGATGAAGGTGTTCCGACTGTATTTTATTCTCAGTCTTTTTGTTCAAAAGCGCAGCTTGCCAAATATTTAGCC